>JAJZKY010000823.1 GCA_021803885.1 Planctomycetota bacterium | reverse complement strand
TCATCTGGATTCCGCGATGCGGTACAGTTCGGACGACGATGCGAGGCCAAATCGACCTGGGTCGCTGAGCTTGAGGGCCGGATCGCGGGATTCTCGGACCTGGAACCCGACGGTCACATCGACATGCTGTACGTGCACCCGAACTTCGTGCGGCTCGGGGTCGCACGAGCACTGCTTGAGCACATCGAGGAAGCCGCCCGGATAAATGCCCTGCGTCGCCTGTACGCGGAGGCGAGCCTCACGGCGCGCCCGATCTTCGAGGTCATGGGATTCCGGATGGTCGTGCCACAGACGGTCACGATCCGCGGCGAGTCCATGACGAATTACCGGATGGAGGTGCGACGAGAGTCGCGTAAGGAGGTGATCTCCTGCGTGGCGTAAAGCCACGACGTTGATGGTTGGCCGGTCTACTCGGAACAGTAGCACAGCCAACCGGGTGTTCAATCACCCGTAGCCTATGGGCTGTGGCGGAATCCGCAAGGAACCGTCTAAAGCGCCCTGACAATGTACCCCCGCGCGAGCGGTGGGATCGATTCGTGAGGATGGATTCCGGAGTCTGTTAGCCACACGACGGACAAGGGGCTAGGCTAGGTGGTCGGGTGAACTTAGGTGAACTGCTGCAACTATCGTTAGGTAAGACAGGCGAAAGTAGCTTTATGCGCCTGAGCCAAAACGGCATGCGGTCGGATGCTTCGCTTTTCCATTCGAAGCACATTGACGTAACACCGCCGGTAGATAGGCAGCACCCTAACCACTATGTCATCGTCGTGGAACTCGGTAAACCCGTTGTCTTCCCCTGTGGATGGGCCGCAGGGGTCTGCGAGCTGCAAAGCGTGTGATGGGACAGCGGGCATGGGAGCGCGGAGAAAGCGAAAGTCGGGCTGTAACGGTCCGGATAGGAGACGACGTGCTCCACCCGAAAGGGGCGCCGACTTCCGCGTGGTGTGGTAGGGCGAGAGCGTATGCCGAAGCATCTCGATAGGAGGCAGGCAAGTATGCAACCTGCGCACGCAGGTTCTGCGGCCTCCCGCGGCGTCAACGAATGGGACCAGATCCACTGGCGCATCGTACACGATCGCGTGAGAGGCCTGCAGACCCGTATCGCTCAGGCAACTCGTGACCAGGACTGGCGCCGAGTGAAAGCTCTGCAACGGTTCCTGATCAACTCGTTTTCGGCCAAGGCATTGGCTGTGAAACGCGTGACGGAAAACGATGGCAAGCGAACACCGGGAGTGGACGGCGAGCTTTGGGCCACCCCGGAAGCCAAATGGCAAGCCATCCAGCGGTTGGACAGTCGTGGTCTTCGACCGCAGCCACTGCGCCGGGTGTACATCCCTAAGCGCGGTAGCACGAAGATGCGTCCACTAGGAATCCCGACCATAATGGTTCGGGCTCAGCAAGCCTTGCATTTGCAAGGTCTGGAGCCCGTGGCTGAAACATGCGCCGATCCTCACTCGTACGGCTTCCGCCAGTGTCGAGGCACGCAGGACGCCATCGCTCGGGTGTTTCAACTGTTGGCGCGACGGGATACCGCGCAATGGATTCTTGAGGGCGACATCAAAGGCTGTTTCGACAATTTCCGACACGGATGGTTGGAAAGCCACATCCCGATGGACAAGAAGGTCCTACGGGACTGGTTGAAAGCTGGATATGTGGAACACGGGAAGCTCTTCCCGACCGAGGCAGGCACCCCACAAGGAGGAATTGCTTCGCCGACGATCGCGAACGTCGCCCTGGATGGTCTGGAAGCGGTACTGACCGAGCGATTTGGCTCGACAGGTACCGCCCTTAGGCGATCCCGCGTGCGGTTAGTGAGATTTGCGGACGACTTTCTGATCACCGGCAGCTCAAAAGAGCTGCTGGAACAGGACGTCAAACCGTGCGTCGAGGCTTTCCTCGCCGAACGGGGGTTGGAGTTATCCAGGGAGAAGACTCTGATCACGCATATCTCGAAGGGCTTCGATTTTCTCGGACAGAATGTACGCAAGTACGGCGGTAAGTTACTCATCAAGCCGTCGGCCAAGAACGTCAAAACGTTTTTGGACAACATCCGAGAAATTATCAGGGTGAATCCTTCGGTAAAGCAGGACACCCTGATCAATGTGCTCAATCCCAAGATCCGGGGCTGGGCAAACTATCACCGACACGTGGTCGCAAAGGAGACATACGTGAAGGTGGACAACCACATCTGGCGTGCGCTTTGGCGTTGGGCACGGCGCAGACATCCCAATAAATCGTGCGGATGGGTTCGGCGGAAGTATTTCCGGACTCAGGATCATCGGCACGGGGTGTTCGCGACTCAGACCCGAGGGTATGACGGTAAACCGAGACTGCTGTCGCTGATTTCAGCCTCAGCCACTCGGATTGTACGGCACGTCGGAGTCCAATCGGATGCCAACCCATTCGATCCGGCTTTGGATTCCTACTTCATGCACCGTCATGGTATGCGGATGTTGGATCGCCTGCAAGGACGCGGCTTCCCAAATAGACTCTGGCAGCAGCAACACGGCCAATGCCCGGGATGCGGTCAGCCCATCGTAGAGGACGATCGATGGGTGATTAGACCCGTTATTCCATTCAAGTCCGGTGGCGCTCGCTCTCTCACTAACTTGAAAATGCTGCACTCTACCTGCCAACGTCCCTTCCGCGTCGCCCTTGGAACGAATTCTGGGGACGACAGCCGGGTGCCGGCTCCTTGAACAAGGGGCCTTATCCATGCTTGAGCCGGATGCGGGGCCAACTCGCACGTCCGGTTCTCAGAGGGGCGCGGGCCAGTAATGGCTCGCGCCCACTCGACAAGCAGTTTCACTCTCCAATTCCCCTCAGCGCGCCCCATAGCGCGCCATCACTCCCGAGC
>JAJZKY010000822.1 GCA_021803885.1 Planctomycetota bacterium | reverse complement strand
TACTTACACCGCGACCTTCTTCTTAGTATCTCGATTGGTTTCCGTTCCACGCTCGTAGCGCGGCACGCGCTTCAGCTTCGACACGTCGATCCCATCCAGAACCACCGCCAGCCAGATCCGCGTCGCTTGTGCCTGGTCCAGCGCGCAAACTCGGCAGCCCGATCACGCACCAGGCTCCAACACGGAAAGCAATGCGCGCAAATGGCTCGCGTCGAATCCAGCAGCAACCACAAGGCTCCGCCCTCCCGCGAGCCGAACCTCGATCGCATGATTGCCAGCCGCTGACGATCACACCGGCTCCTCGGCCGGACTTACTTCCACAGACTGCGCCGCCTCGGCATGGCGCAGCCGCTTCTTTCACGCGAAAAACTATGAGTCCCGCAGCCCCCGCTCACGACAAAACGCCGCCACGCTCCGACCACTCCGATTCCGCTCTGCAACCAAACCACGCCACTTTGCCCACTCTTCCGCTCGACGCCGGCTCATTGCATAAAAGTGCTACCACCGGCTGCGCTGCACAAGATGAGCTTCGCATAGCGCTTACGCAATACTTGATTTCACGCCAGAAGACATCGCTACTTTGTTCTCCGGCGTTTCGACCGCTTCATGGCAAAACCTCATAAGTGGCGTACGCGAAGCGCATGGAGTCCGGAGCCCAGGAGTTGACGTTCATGGTCCCCTGCCCTCCGATACCTTCTACGAGGGTCTTCTGGCTAGCGGCGACCTTATCGTGGTGGATGGCTACGAGCTTGAGTTGTACATGGACGGTGCGCGGGTCATGCGTGGGCGTACCGGCGGGATAGCCAATATACACCATCTTCTTGCCATCGGGAGAGATGTGCGGGAACCAGTCTTCGAGGCCATCGCTGACAACCATCTTGGCTTTTACATCGTTGGGACCTGCGCCGTTGGCGGGGAAACGCCAGATGGCTTCTTTGCCAGAACGGTCGGAATTGATATAAATCCATTTGCCATTCGGCGAGTAATCGGGGCCATCGTCCTGGTGGATATTGAAGGTGAGCCGCTTCTCCGCTCCGCCGTTGACAGGAATACTGTAGATGTCATATTGGCCGCTGCCGTTGCGCTGGGCCACGAAAGCAAGGGTCTTGTTGTCCGGTGACCAGCCATGAAAGAAGCTGGGCGACATGGAAACCATCCGCTTGACGTTGTTCCCGTCGGTGTCGACGAGAAATACCTGCGATCCCCTGTCAGGCGGGACGTTCGCGGAGAAGCCGAGCATCTTGCCGTTGGGCGAGATAGCCTTATCGTTGTTGCAGCGATACTCGGCGGGGATCGCCAATCTTTGCGGCTCGGCTGTACCGTCCTGCTTGAGGACAAACTTGTAGATCGTCCCTTTCGAGTTAGAGATGAGATACTTCCCGTCAGGCGACCAGTTGGGCGCTTCCCAGATTGAGTCCGCGGTATAGACCAAGCGAGAGGAGCCGTCGCGCAGGTTGTAGATAAAGAGACGGCTGCGCAGGTGCGGATGCTGTCTTGCTCCAGCGTGGGCCGGAGATGCCTGCGCGTAGAGGGTGGACGCTGGCAGAGCGGACGCGGTCGCGAGCAGAGCTAACGCGATCAAGGTGAGCTTCCAGCAGAACCGGCGTTGCTTCGAAAGAATTTTCATCCTGATTGTGCTCCTGTTCGGGGTTAAGAACCGCAGCCGTTCGTTCCTGACGGCACAGGCACATTCATTGGTTCGCCTGCCATCCTACACGGGCAGGCGAACCGATGTGCAGCCGTCGTTCCGCTCTAATTCATCTTACCCGCCGCGTTCTTGAGAACGACGTTGGAGAACACAGCAGTATCCAACGTGGCTGGCAAGTGCGACGTGAAGCCGATGCCTACATAAAACGGTCCGTCGAAGTGCAGGTGAATGGGTGGGCCAAACTGATGCATGGGTTCACCCTGCAAGCTGATGAAGATTGCGATGGAGTTTCCGCGCTTCTCAATGCCGATGCGCTTCGCCATCACACCTGCGAGGGCGCCACCGAAACGGTACTCCATATCCGTTATAAGAGCATCTGCCTCCGGACGCTGCCCTAGGTGGATCATGCCCGTACCGTGTTCGCCGATCATGGCTTCTTTTGAATCGTCATCGAGATTCTGGCGAATTACCAGCACAGCCTTGCGGTCGTGATAGCCCTTCGGGTCCGGGAAGGTGACGTCGGCTGCGAGTGAAACATTCCCAGACATTTTCCTCCATAGGTAATAGAACTCATCGCGCATATACCAGATGTTGTAGCCTGCGGAGTGGATGGTGTACTGCTTCGTACTGGCATCATAGCTGGCGCTGCCCGGCACCACTGCGGCGCCAATGTCCGATTGGCCCTGAAACACGCCGATCGGCGTATCGAAATTTCTGCTCGGCCTGTGAAAATCCGCCGGTGGCGGTACCTGAACATGCGTGGAGGAGCCAGGCTGCGCCCATTCCGGCACGACGGGTGTAGATGTTGCCGGTGCGGCAGATGCTTGAGCGCGTAGCAGATGCGGGGCGGCACATAGCATCATAACGAGCAGCGAGGCTTGCAGCACTCCGGTCGTAGCGTCACCTATTGCTGGAAACAAAAACGCTTTCCTTATCAGCCCGTGGTTAAAGTAGATAAATTCCAGATGAGGCGATATTGCGGTTTTCCGAAGCGGTCGGCGCCGGAAAGGGCGAGAATCGTGCCGGTGCGGGATTCTACTGCGCCATCTGGTCGATAGCAGCGGGTGAGCCACTCAAGAAGGCACAAAGAAAGGGAATTATACACTTTACTCCCTGAGCTAGCCTATCTAGAATGAGCACATGAGCAGATCGACGATCAGTGCTTACGCCTTTTTCAAGCGGTTCCCCAATGAATCAGCCGCTCGGGGACACATGGA
>JAJZKY010000821.1 GCA_021803885.1 Planctomycetota bacterium | reverse complement strand
TTCCAGAACCCGGCACCGGGACAACTGGGCACAGCCGGCAACTTCCTCTCGCAATTGCGGAATCCCGGACTGGCCACCGAAGACGTGGGTCTGCACAAGGCCGTGGCGATGGGGCCAGACCGGAACTATAACCTGACGCTCCGCCTGGAGTTCTTCAATGTGTTCAACCGCAACCAGCTTGCGGGTCCGGACACGAACCTGGCGGATCCCAACTTCGGTAAGGTTCTCAACTATGGAGGGTTGGGCGGACGTGTCGGCCAGTTTGGCGCGCGACTGACCTTCTAAGCGCCGTTCCCGCAGGACTTCGGGCAGCCGTGCTCCGGCTGCCCGGGGCCTCGATACACATTCGTTCCGCCCGCAGCCTTGTTCCAAAGCGTCCGGACGATCCGATATCGGCTTATTCGGAGGGGAATGACTCCATGGTTCAGATCTTTTCATTGCGTATTTTGTCTTCACTCGTAGCCGGCAGCCTATTTTTCATTGGCTGCGGCGGAGGCGGCAGCGGTACGACAACGCCAGATTCCGGCCAGCCGGCAGCAACGCCCGTCACCTTCGTAGCAGACGCGCAAAACGGCGCCAAGATCGTGACGCTCACGACGAGCACCGCGGGCGCCGCCATCCACTACACGCTCGATGGGTCCACACCCAGCAGCTCATCGCCGGTTTACGAAGCACCATTTCTGGTGGCGTCAAACCTGACGGTGAAGGCCATTGCTACGGCGCCTGGCGACACGGCCAGTAGCGTCGCAAGCTGGTCATTTACGCCGAACATTCCATCGGGAACGCTGGTCTGGTCTGACGAATTCAACAACACCTCCGGCGCCAACGCCCAGCCTGATCCCAAGGTGTGGACCTACGACACCGGCGCGGGCGGCTGGGGCAACAGCGAGCTGGAAACTTACTGTGGCTGGAATTCGTCGGTTTCACCGTGCAATTCATCGAGTCCCAATGCCTATGTGGGCACAGACGGCTATCTGCACATTGTTGCGCAGCAGCCCTCCCCCGGCGTGTACACCTCGGCGCGGCTTAAAACGCAGGGGCTTTTCAGCTTGCAGTACGGCCGCATCGAGGTGCGCGCCCAGGTTCCCGAGGAACAAGGACTGTGGCCCGCGATCTGGTTGCTGGGCAACAACATCTCGACCGTCAACTGGCCGGCCTGCGGCGAGATGGACGTGCTGGAGCGCGTGAATGCCGCTGCCACGCCGGACTGGAACGAAGGCTCGATCCACGGAACCGGCTTTACGGGCACGAACCTGGGAACGGTTTACAACTTCAGCAGCGGGCAGACCGCCGCAGGCTGGCATACCTACGGCATGATCTGGAACAAGGGCAGCGTGTCGTATTACGTCGACGATCCTGCCACGCCCTACGTCACTTACACCGCGTCCAGCCTGGCAGGACTCAGCGGCGCAGTGTGGCCGTTCGACGCTGGAGGCAACTTTATTCTGATCAACCTTGCCGTAGGCGGGACATGGCCGGGAAGCCCAGATGCAAGTACTACCTTCCCTGCTCAGATGCTCGTGGATTATGTGCGGATTTACACCAACTAAGGCGCCTGGACGCCACTCCCCAGGGCTGCGGGGGATAAGAGGGATAAGCGATGTTGCGATTCAAATATTACGTTGCAGGCCTGGCACTGCCATTGGCGGCCGCACTGTGCCTGCCGGTGTCAGTCTGCCAGACTACGAGTACAAACACCGCGCGAAAAGCGGATCACGCTTCAACAGGCGGTACGCTGATTTGGAGCGACGAGTTCAATGGCCCGAACGGGAGCATGCCCGACCCGAAGAAATGGGTTGTCGTCAATAACGGCTCGGGCTACGGCAATCGCGAACTGGAGTACTACACCGACCGGCCCCTGAATCTGCACGAAGAAAACGGGAACCTCATCATCACGGCGCGCAAGGAAACATTCACAGGAAAAGACGGGCGGACGCGCGCATACACCTCCGCGCGCATCGAGACGCAGGGCCGCTTCGACGTGCAGTACGGCCGCATCGAAGCACGCATCAAGGTGCCCAGCGGCAGAGGCTTCTGGCCGGCCTTCTGGCTGCTGGGCAGCGACATTGGCCGGATCGGATGGCCGGCGTGCGGCGAGATCGACATTATGGAAAATGTCGGCTTCGAACCGTCCACCGTGCATGGCAGTCTGCATGGTCCTGGCTATTCCGGTTCCAACCCGCTGACTGGAGCCTATTCGCTGCCCAATCAGGCCCGCTTTAGCGACGGCTTTCATATCTTCGCCGTCGAATGGGAGCCAAAGGAGATTCGCTTCTACGTGGACGGCCATCTTTACGAGACCCAAAAAGCGGGCGATCAGCCGGCAGGGAAGCGCTGGGCCTTCGACCATCCTTTCTACATCGTGCTGAACCTGGCGGTGGGTGGTTACTGGCCGGGCAATCCGGACGCGACAACGCACTTTCCGTCCAGCATGTTGGTGGACTACGTGCGCGTCTACCGCCTCAGCGGGCATATTGCCGCAACCGCTGCTCACGGCACGGCAGTGGGCCAATCATCTCAAGGGGTGAATTAAACCTTGGTGATCACCCCAAACGGCCATCGATGATCCAGTGAAATGGGGCCATAGGGAGACAGCCGGCGGGTATCTCCGCGGCGCTTCCGAGCGGTTAGCACCAACCCGGATGACCGCAACCGTCACCGGGCTGGGCCTGCCGCTGGCGCCAGGCACCGATGCCCAGCCGGGAAATCGAAGATCCGATGGCCATCATCATCCTGAGCGGACTGCTGACGTCAGCGGTGTTGAATCCGCTCGTGCTGCCCACGCGTTCGCCGAGTTGCGGGCGCTTTGCGGCAATCGCCGCTTCAGCGGACAAGGCATGAGCTTTGGACCGATGTGTGCAAGAGA
>JAJZKY010000820.1 GCA_021803885.1 Planctomycetota bacterium | reverse complement strand
CCGTAAGCAGTGCATTGATTGCCAAGACGTCTCGTGGTTTCAAAACTCCCACCGCCGCTTTCAGTTCCACGCGCGCCATAATCTGGTTATAAAGGGCCACCTCGTAGCTGCGTTCCGCGGCCGCGTATTGGGTTGCCACCGTCAGCACATCGATAAAGGAACGGGTCCCCACTTGATAGCCTTTGCGGGTCCCGGCAAGCGAAATCCGGGCGGCGGTAAGCGCTTGCAAAGAGGCTTGCATCTGCGCGACGCTTGTCTGCATATTCAAAAACGCCGTTTCTGTCTGCAAACGAATGTCGTCACGCACATGGCGCAAGCGGTTTTGGCTCACCGAAACGGCAGCTTGGGCTTGGCCGGTGGCGGCCGAGATCCCGCCGCCTTGGTAGATTGGGAAAAAGAGATTGATACTGGCACCCATTTGGTTGACTTCGACCCCGGGCAGCAGTTCACCAAGGCCGTGCTGAGCCTCCATTTGAATCGTCAAGGTCGGCCAGCCGGCTCGTTCATGATATCTCACGGCCGCTTGTGCGGTCTTAAGATTAGCCTTCGCTTGGCGCAATAACGGCTGATTTCGCAAAGCCATCGCAACCCACGGCTCCATCCGGTCCGGGTGGGGCAATTGCGGCTGTATACGACCCACGTCCCATAATGCTGTCACCGGAAAGTGCGTCAGTTGCTTTAATTGTTGGCGCGCCACGGCCACTGCATTTTGTGCGAGAATCAGGCTTGCGGTGGCGGCATCGCAATCGGCGCGCGCTTCCTGGACGGCAATGACATCGCCTGTACCGACCGCCAGAAAGGCCTTGGCTTGCCGATAAAGTCCGACAAGCAAATGGTGTTGATGGCGTGCCACGCGCGCCAATGCCTGCGCCTGCAAGACCCCGAAATAGGCGCGCGTCACGGCCACAATCAAATTTTGTTGGGCCGCTGCCAGAGCCGCCTCGCCCTGACGCACCTGGCTATCGGCTATGTCCATGGCGCTGAGTGCCTGGCCATTAAATAGCGGTTGTGTGAGCGTAAGACTGTACGTGTCGGAAAGATAATCGGTAAGAATCGGTAGGCCAATACCGGTCACGTGCGCACGGTTCTCGCCTACACTGGCCGCGGCCCCCAGATGCGGATACAACGCCGACCGCGCCAACGGTTCCCCCGCGCGGTCTTCGGCCAACTGCGCCCGGGCTTGCGCCAGGACCGGATCGCGCGCAACGGCCTCATGATAAGCGGTGAGCAGTGTCTCTGCGTAAGCATGCCCCGGGACGACCCACAACAACGCGCCAATCGTGGCAAGCTTGGCGAGTAAGCGAGGCCCCATGATGCGTAGCCTCCCGTGTCGCCGTAAGGAAGAGAACGGACGCGCCCTTCTCACAGTATCAGCACTCCACCTTTAAGGACCGCTCCCCCACCTAAACACCCCTTTGTCGATACCGCTCGTGACTATCATGGGAGCGGTCCCAGGCCTCCGTGATTCAGACCTCGTCCTGGCTCAAAGATCGCCGTCTGCGCCACCCCATGGCCTAACCACGATCTATGCCCGCCACCAAGCCCGCAACCCCTGTCGTAATCACGCGGGTCCGACTGCTATTTTTACGTCCCCCCCTTTTTTTAGCCGCCCGGCACATAGCCCAGGCTAGCTCGTCTGCCGAAATGCGACCATCCGCCCCTTGGTATCAGACTCAAACCCATCACGGGGCTTTAGTCTGCGTCACGCGTCTCTACGCCTTTCTCTTAAAGAATCAGGGGCCCTCATGCTTGCCCTCATTCGGCATTCTGGGTGACCCTAATCGCACACTCGTGCGCGCGCCTCTCCTGGCGGCGCGGACGATGCGTGCCGGCCTTCCTGGTAAAGCGCACGACAGCCGCACGCGGCGCGGCCCTTTTTTCATGGAAATCTCCAATCCCCGCATCGGTTGCGCAACAGCCGTCTTTGCCGTCACGCGCATCCCCGGTCTCAGCCCCTCTTGTCTTGCACGCCTACACAATCTCGCAGCGAAGCTACCTCAAGCGCCTAACAAACACGCGACCTATAGGGGCGACGTAAGACCGACGAACGACGCCGTTTTCCTTCAAGGCCGCCATTTGAAAACACGTTTTTATATATGCCGTTTCCAGCGCCGCACATAACCTTGCATCGTCGCATGCAGCGACTTTTTTAACCTACGCCCGACGTCTCGAGGGGTTTAATACCCATCAATCCAATCGAGCCTTCAGGCACTTCTCCCTGACCGTGTTACCACGTGAACAGGCTCAAGGCGCCTTGGCATGGCTTGCGCGAACGCTACCCGGCATGATTCCCTTAATCGCACCACGGCCCATTCAAACTCGTCGAATACTGCCATCAATTTTTGTTCTTCGTATGTCCCAGAGGATTCCTGGCTCAACCCATCTTGGCATTCCTGTGACGCCTCGCGTCTGCACACACTCTCCACATCACGCGTCAAGCGCGCCATTACTTCATCGATAGCCGCCACCAACTCGACCTTCGCCGCCTTGACGTGCTCAAGGGCGCTCGCATAAACCCCTCCTTGCACCTTTTCCCCAGTCCCCTTTTCCATCATACTGCCTCCTTGCGCTTTCGTTCATGCCCGTGACCGCCGTCCCTACCGCTTTGCTGAACTCAATTCAGCCGTTTTGGCACCCGTCGATCGTCCCTGCAGGCGCCTTTGGACCAGCTCCTCGGCCCTCAACCAATCATCAAGAATGCCATCTTCCGTAAAACCCCTTTGCTCGGCCAAAAAATACGCCGTTTCCGCTACCATCATCCGGTATTCCCGTTCGGTGACGCCCAAACCGCTCCTATCGCCGAAAGACGCCTTTGTTTCTTTTTTTGGTATACGACGCTTGCGCGTGACAGTCACCAGTTTTTTGGCTCTCTCATT
>JAJZKY010000819.1 GCA_021803885.1 Planctomycetota bacterium | reverse complement strand
ATGCAGGCGGCAGGGTACCCTGCGGCTCCATCCGAAGGCTGACGGGCGATGAGGATTCAGTTCGCAGCAAAGACACCCGGAAGGCGCCAGGGATGCGAGTCTCTGGCGCTTTCGTTTTGGGACGCCTTTTTCCTCTGCAAACCGGGCGGCAGGGCGGAAGCGTATAGACTGGTTGCGGAGTTTTTTGCGATGAAGCTGACTTTTGTTGCGAAGATGGGCGCGATCGTTTTTCTGGCGATGTTGATGGGGCCAGCCGGGGCGGCGAGCGCGCATGGGCAATGGGCTGATCCGGCGGGCGTGAGCGCCACAACTATTCCCATGTCGGCGCGGATACAGCCGGCGGCGCTGAACCAACTGCTGCACACAAAAGGCGCCAGGAAGCCGCTGATCCTGCAGGTGGGTTCGTACATGCTGTACGGCGAGGCGCATATTCCGGGCTCCGAGTATGCCGGTCCGGGATCAGAGGCAGCGGGGCTGAACCTGTTGCGGCAGAAGGTGGGGAGTTTGGCGCGTAATACGCCAATTGTGATCTACTGTGGCTGCTGCCCGTGGACACACTGTCCCAACATCGGGCCTGCATATAAAGTGCTGCATGAAATGGGATTTACGAACCTGAAAGCCCTTTATCTGGCGAATAACTTCGGAACCGATTGGGTGAGCAAGGGGTATCCGGTTGCGACTCCGCAATAGTTGGCGCGGATTGGCGCGCGGATTGCTTCTGGCTGTGCTGGCGTTTGCCTGGTTGGGCGGCATGCGTCAGGCCCGGGCGGCGGAAACCCTGCTGAACCGGAAGGCCCCGGAATTTGTGCGCCGGGACCTGAACGGCGGCACGGTGAGTCTGGCGCACCTGCGGGGCAAGGTGGTGCTTGTGAACTTTTGGGCGGTGTGGTGCGCGCCCTGCCAGGCGGAGATGCCGGTTTTTGCCTCGTGGCAGCGGAAATACGGGCCGCAGGGATTGCAGGTGGTGGGCATCTCGATGGACGATCATGAGGCTCCGGTGCGGAAGGTGGTTGCCCGGCTGAAGCTGGACTACCCCATCGCGATGGGCGATGTGAAGCTGGGCGAACTCTACGGCGGCGTGCTGGGCCTGCCGCTGACCTATCTGATTGACCGTAATGGGGTTGTGCGGGCGCGGTTTCAGGGCGCAAGCGATCTGAACGTGATGGAGAATCAGATCAGACAGCTTTTGGATCAGAAATAAACCCGGGGCAATTTGCTTTGGTGAAAATGCAAGGGCGTATCGCAAGCGAATTGCTTGAACAGAGCGCAAGATTGTGCGACATTAATCAGGATTTCAGGTTCATCGGATAACATGGGAGAACTACCGCATATGGACGTTCTACCGCGCATGGACGTTGCAGCCGATTTCGTTTCGTGGCCGCCCAAGTCGGTGATCTATGGGACCGACTTTACGGCCAGTGCGGAACGCGCGGGGCCGTATGCGCACCTGATGGCGAAGCGATTCGGGGCCGCGCTGGTGGTGGCTCATGCGTTTACAATTTCGCAGTTCGCGATGGAAGTGGAAGCTGAAGCGACTCCGGGCGCCAAGAGCGCGCAGCGCAAGGATCTTGAAGGCGCTCTGGCGGCGGCGGCACGGCGCTTTGGCGGAGGGATCAACCGGGTGTCTCCCGTATTGATCGAAGGCGACCCGAAGGACAAAATCCCTGCGGTTGCGCACGAAAATGCGCCATCCCTGATTGTGTTGGGAACCCGGGGCCGAAATCGGGTTGGCCGGGGCGTGATCGAATCATCCGCAGACCGGATTCTGCGCGCGGCCGATGGACCCACATTGGTCGTGGGACCGCATGTTCCCGAACTGGTGGAGGACGCGGCGCCGATCCGGCGGGTCTTGTATGCGACGGATCTTTCGCCGGCCGCCGTGCGCAGCGCGACCTATGCAGTGGGGATCGCCGAGGAATTCGGAGCGGATCTAGAGGCGCTGCATGTGGTGCACGCGCAGGAGATGAGCGACCCGTACAAGCTGAGCGAAATCCGGAAGGCCTTTCACGCGGCGCTTGAGGGCGCGATTCCGCGCTATGCCGAGGGATTGTTCGAACCGAAGGAGTCGATTGAGGCGGGCAGCGCACACACGCGGATTCTGGAGCACGTGCAGCGGTTCAAGGTGGATCTTCTGGTGCTTTCAGTGCGCAAGAGTGAACACACATGGCTGCGCGAGAGGCTATCGGCAGCGTTCAATATTATTGCCCAAGCCTCCTGTCCGGTGATCACGATCATGGGCTAAGCGGTGGGCAGCATCGAAAGCCGTCAACAAAGCGACACCATTCCTGCTCGGTGACCGCAGCCGCCGCCGAGCGCCCCCAAGCCGAGGCTATTTCGCGGAGCTTTCCGGCGCTGTGGATTGTCCCTTGGCAAATCCGCGGATGTAATAGATCAGGTTCCACACCGCGTTGTTGTTGGCGCGGCCGGAGTCTTCGCCGGGCATGTTACCCATGCCGACCCGGATGATGTCAAACAATTCGCCATCCTGCTTGCCGGCCAGCGCCTTGGGATCGGTCCAGTTCGGCATGGCCAGATTCATGCTCTTGGCAATCTCGGTCTGACCGCTTCCATTCGCGGCATGACACAGCGCACAGTCGCGGTTGTAGATCACCTTTGCCTGGGCCAGTGATGCCGTGGTGGGCTTCACGGGGTTTTTGGCGTCGGGCGGGACCGGTCCCTTGACCGGAGCCGCGGCCTGAGCCGGCGGAGCGGCAGTTTGTGCCGGTGGAGCGGAAGTTTGCGCTGGCGGAACTGCGGCCTGAGCCGGCGTGGACTGCTGGGTAACTTGCGCGGACATGGACGCCGACGCGACCGCAAAAATGATCGCTGCGGAAAGGAGCAAGAGCGGTTTCAACACTTCATGATTCCATCTGTCTC
>JAJZKY010000818.1 GCA_021803885.1 Planctomycetota bacterium | reverse complement strand
AATGGATGAATCCTTATGAGCCAACCTGGCGCGTACTGCGTTTTACGTCTGGCTCTATCTACTGGTGCTGGGGTTCGCACTCATGCTTGGGGCGGTATCTTATCTGGCCTGCTCTCCCAGGGCGTACGAGCAGTTCCACTCGGCCGGGCAGGCGGGTTTGACCATGACGACGATGCCAGACGACCGCGCCGGCCGTCGTCCCAGCCGTGAGGAAGCAGTTTTTCCTCGCACCTTAGGGCCGACGCAATAGCCCGGGCCCGGTGGCCGGAGTGTCGGCTCGACGGCGGGTGGGGGAATTGTGTCCATTTTTTTCTCGCACCACTTGCTTTTTTGTATTGCTTCAGTCGGAAATGGAGTAACGGGGTTTTGGCTTAAGGGATAAGATGGTGCCGTTTACAGGAGTCCGTATATGTCCAGTGATCCACCACGTCGCAACTACACCGGGGATGAAAAGATCGCCATCCTGTGGGGGCATGCTCGAGGAGACGCCCAATTTCGCCAATTGCTGATGGTCGAGTGGCCCGCCTCGCGGGAAAGAGGTTTGCAGGTTCTTGATTAGCCTGTGCTTTGTAGTTAAAGCCATGCTTGAACGATATCATTTAAACAAAGCAACTGCAATGCAATTTTATATAATAATCTTGCCATGGCCTCCCACCCCCTGCATCTGCCCAAACGCCTCAGTCCCGATCCCGCCGCCCTGCAATACCACCGCGAAAATATCTTCACCGCCGCTCTTCAGGAATGATCCGTATTATTGTCTGTCTGTGCATGATTGGGTAGTCACGCTGAGCGTGATGTGCTGTTTTCTGATGCTGCCTGGCAGCGGCCACAAATGGGTTCGGATTGGAGCAATAGCCACGGATCGTGGCGGATCACGGGGCGGGCTTTTGTGCCGCGATGGAGCTACCTTAATCTGGCGTAGTCAACTTTGCGCATCGGGCGATGTGCCATCGGGCACGTGATGTGGGCGGTTGTCCCACCAGGTTTGCAATTCCATTGCGATAAATACCGCCACGGCGATCGCCAAGATCCAGCACCAGGCCACGGCTGAAATGGGGGCGGTATGGAATGCGTCGTTCATAAATGGGGCATAGGTGAATAGCAACTGCAGCACGACGATAGCCGCAAATCCGGTAAAGGCCCACTTATTGCTCCAGAATCGCCGCCCGAAAACCGATTCTCGCGCATGGCGACAATTGAAGAGATAAAACGCCTCCACCATGATAAACACATTGACGGCAACCGTACGTGCCACAGCTTCGGCATCGCGCGATCCCATCAGCGGCGCATGCCGCAATGTATATTCGTAAAGTCCGAAGGCCCCCGCAAGCATGGCGGCCGCCACCAGCAGCATGCGCCGGAGCAACGTGCCGGTGAGAAAAGATTGTTTCAGATTTCGCGGCGGCTGATTCATGAGGCCGGGTTCCTTGGGTTCAAGGGTCAGCGGCGTTCCAAGCAGTATGCCGGTGGTGAGGTTGATCCAGAGTATCTGCACGGGCAGAATTGGCAGTCTGAGGCCGAAAACAATGGCCACAAGTATGACCAACCCCTCGCCAAGATTGGTCGGCAACGTCCAGACCATAAACTTCGTGAGATTGTCGTAGACACCGCGGCCCTCTTCAACGGCGGCAACAATAGAGGCGAAATTATCGTCCGTCAGCACAATATCGGCCGCGTCTTTGGCCACCTCGGTGCCGGTGATTCCCATGGCAACGCCGATATTGGCCTGCTTGAGCGCCGGCGCATCATTAACGCCGTCACCGGTCATCGCGACGATTTGACCGGAGCTTTGCAGCGCCTTAACCAGACGCAGTTTTTGTTCGGCGCTGACTCGCGCAAAAACATCGGTATCGCGCGCGAGGGCGGGAAGCTGTTCGTCGGGCGTGGCCTCCAGTTGCCTGCCGGTGCAGACCAACGGCAGGCCGTCGTGGCCGTTATGGCGGGCGAGGCCCAGTTGTGCGGCAATGGCGGCGGCGGTTGTCGCATGGTCGCCGGTAATCATCTTTACCGCCACACCGGCGGTGCGGCAGGCCGCGATGGCGCGGCGGGCTTCGGCCCGTGGCGGATCGGTCATGCCCTGAAGCCCCAGAAACGTCAGTTCGCCGCGGATATCAGCGTGTGATATTGCAACGGTTCCGGGCGGCATATACTTGCGCGCAAACGCCAGCACACGCAGACCCTCTGCGCCCATCCTGGCGGCCTGATGCTGGATGTCATGCAGTTCTTCCGGTGCGCAGTATTGTGTAATGCGTTCGACGGACCCTTTCACATAGACGATGCGAAGCGCACCGGCACCGGCGTCGTGCAGACTGGCCATGTACTGATATCCGGAGTCAAAGGGCAGAACATCGAGCCGCGGCAGCATTTGCGTCCGTTCGGATTGATGAATCTCCGCCGTGCGGGCCGCCATGAGCAGGGCACCTTCCGTGGGATCGCCGATAACTTGCCACCGGCCGCCTTTTTGCACCAACCGGCTGTCGTTGCACAGCACGCCACAGGTGAGACATTCGCGCACCGCCTGCGGTAGCGGCATGGGGGCCGAGCCGGCGGGGCGGATTGTTTCTTCAGAAATCTCGCCGGCATGGTCCAGGTGCCAGAGGTTCCCCTGCCCCCAGAGCTGCTGTACGGTCATCTGGTTCTCGGTGAGTGTGCCGGTTTTGTCGGAGCAGATCACGGAAGTGCTGCCCAGCGTCTCAACCGCCGGCAGCCTGCGGATAATGGCGTTTCGCCTGGCCATGCGCCAAACCCCCACGGCAAGAACAATGGTGACGGCTGCCGGAAGCCCCTCGGGGATGGCCGCAACCGCCAGCGCTACCGCCGCGTGCAACAGGTAGAGAATTTTATGGCCCTGAATCAACCCTGCGAGAAACATAAATGCG
>JAJZKY010000041.1 GCA_021803885.1 Planctomycetota bacterium | reverse complement strand
CCCGATGGCCTGTGCGCAGTGACTTTTCCCGCTCCCAGGCGACCCCGAGACATGATGCACATCACTCTGAGATGGCGACGGTTTATTACCGCTGGCATCCTCTTTATGGCCAGTCCCTGAGAGTATGGCGGCGGATGAAGAACCGTCATGGTGAGCACATGTTTTGTGAACTTCCGAACGGCACCATTTGTTCTCTGCCGGCTTGGGTATTTAGCCCAGATTGCGCAAGTTTTTCAGTTGGTCCCCCTCTGGCCTGCGCTGTAGCCCTCGTCGAATTGCGCGATCTTCTGAGTGCTTGGCAGTCGTCAACCGATTGCGGTAAGCCTTCCATGGAGGAATCTCCTCGGGAGGTAGGATGTGACTCGCCAAGCGAAGCCGCTGGACTCACAGTTGAACCTGTTGCTCATCGATGCCCCGAAGACAGTTATCCCGGACGCCAAACAGCAGGAGTTGGCTCTGGCGCTCGTGGAACTCCTGATAGGGGCGGTCCAGGCAAGCCACCCGCGGGGGGAGGACGGAGGCGGAGATGAACCCGAAGCTCACCGCTGAACGTCTCCGCAGGAACGCCATCGTCTATGTTCGCCAGTCCAGTCCGGGCCAGGTAATCCACAACCAGGAGAGCCAGAGACGCCAGTATGGATTAGTCGATCACGCTCGCGAACTTGGCTTTGTCCAGGTCAACGTAATTGATGATGATCTCGGACGCTCCGGGTCTGGTCTCATGGATCGGCCGGGATTCCAAAAGTTGGTGGCCGCAGTCTGCACCGGTGAGGTGGGTGCGATCTTCTGCATTGAGGCTTCCCGTCTTGCACGCAATGGGCGTGATTGGCATCATTTGATCGAACTTTGCGGCATGACAGGTGCGGTAGTCATCGATCCTGATGGCATCTATGATCCAAGCTCCATCAATGATCGTCTCTTGTTGGGCCTAAAAGGCACCATGTCGGAGTTCGAGCTGAATCTGCTGCGGCAACGGTCGCTGGAGGCGATCCGACAAAAGGCTCGTCGTGGCGAGTTAAAGTTTCATCTCCCGATCGGCTTCGTGTGGAGCGAGACTTCCAAGCTTGAAATCGATCCGGATCGTCGGGTGCAGCAAGCGATTCATTTGGTCTTTTCCAAAATGACAGAACTTGGCAGTGTCCGTCAGGTCTTGCTTTGGTTCCGGCGAGAAAAGGTCTGTTTGCCCGCCAAGGTTGGAGGAACCAGCCACCAGATCGCCTGGAGGCTTCCCGTGTACAACACGATCCACCACATGCTGCAAAACGCCATGTATGCTGGGGCGTATGTTTTCGGAAAGACCGAGTCGCGCACCAAGATAGTTGACGGCCGTACACGCAAGACGATTGGCCACCCGAAACCGCAGGAATCCTGGACAGTATTGATCCGCGATCATCATCCGGGATACATTTCTTGGGAACAGTACGAACGGAACCAGGCGATGATCGTAGCCAACTCCAACTTAAAGTGGGGCGCGTCACGCAAGGCGGGTCGAGGTGGCCATTCGTTGCTTACCGGCCTGCTACGTTGCCGGCGTTGTGGACGGATGCTGCACGTCTCCTATAGCGGCACTCGCGGCAACGTGCCTCGCTATCACTGCAAAGGCGCCCAGATCAACCATGGTGAAGACTGGTGCATATCTTTCGGCGGTTTCCGAATCGATCAAGCAGTCACGCAGCAGGTACTGGAGGCAATCGGTGGTAATGCCGTCGAAGCCGCTCTGGATGCAGCTGAGCAACTGCGACAGCAGAGGCAAGGACAGCGAAAGACGCTTGAGCTGGAGGTCGAGCAGGCACGATATGAGGCACGGCTGGCAGCGCGGCGCTACGAGAACATAGATCCGGAAAACCGCTTGGTCGCCTCCGAACTGGAAGCGCGCTGGAACGCCGCTCTCGTACGAGCTCAGGAACTCGATGGCAAGCTAACACAGTTCGATGCAGGGAGCGGACTGACACCTCTTCCTGATAAAGAAGTGTTGCTCAGTCTTGCCCAAGACTTGCCTGCGGTTTGGAATGCCCCTTCCTGCGACATGCGTTTGAAGCAAAGGATCGTGCAGCATCCTGGTACATGAGATCGTTGCCGACGTGGATGAGAACAATCAGGAGATTGTATTACTGATTCATTGGGCGGGAGGCCGCCACTCAGAACTGAAAGTTAAAAAGAATAAGACCGGCCAGCACAGGCGGTGCACAAGCATGGAAGCGATCGAGGTACTGAAGCAAATGGCGGGTGGCCATACCGATGAGCAGATCGCAACTACGCTCAATCGCCTCGGCTTCCAGACAGGTGCCGGTCACTCATGGAATGAGCAGCGAGTGTACTCGGCCAGGCACACTCACAATCTACCTGCTCACGATCCTCAGCGCACGAGGGGCTATCTGACTTTGGAACAAGCCGCGCAGTATCTGGGCATAAGCGCAAACAGCGTACGCCGCATGATCAAACAGGACGTGTTGCCCGCAGATCAAGTCGTTCCCTGCGCACCTTGGAGGATTTCAGCTGCAAATTTGGATTCCGAAGCGATTCGGCAGGAGGTTCTAAACATTAAGAATGGCTCGCGCAGCCCGCGAACTCAACCGACGCAGGAAGAGAAATTCCTGTTTTCAATAAGTTAGTTAGGAGGTGCAGTATGAACCAGGATCGAGCGGCACAGGCAAGACGCACATCGCTCTGGCTCTCGGTCTGGCTGCGTGCCAGCGTGGCCACCGCGTGCGCTTCACCACCACCGCTGCGCTGGTCAGCGAGTTGATCGAGGCTCGCGAAGAGAAGAAGCTGCTTCGCCTCCAAAAACAGATCGCCGGCTATGAACTACTCATCGTCGATGAACTGGGCTTCGTGCCTCTATCGAAGACGGGTGCCGAGCTGCTCTTCGAGATGCTCAGCCAGCGCTACGAGCGTGGCTCAACCCTCATCACATCGAACCTGCCCTTCCAGGAGTGGACCGAAGTCCTCGGCTCCGAACGGTTGACCGGAGCTCTGCTCGACCGGCTCACCCATCACGTCCACATCCTGGAGATGAACGGCGACAGCTATCGCCTCAAACAGAGCCGCCGTAAACGCAGCCCCATCCGCTGAACGCTGAACACTTCACCTCTAAATGTGCCTCGTGGGAGAATGGCCGCTTCCGCTACGCTCCAGCGCCCCTTCTCCCACGAATCCCCAGCCACTACTGGCCTACTTTTGCTCCGCTCCACTGGTAGAGTTTTGCTCCGCCCTTGACATGATCCTTGATCTCCGTGCACCTGTGCAGTTCTTACGCTTCCTGCGGTGTCTCGGTCTCGACTTTTCCGAAACGCCCAAAGCGCAGCGATAGCGCTGGCAGTACTAGCAGGTTCAATGCTGTCGACGTGAGCAATCCCCCCAGGATGATAATGGCCATCGGACCTTCTATTTCCCGGCCCGGATCACCGGCGCCCAGCGCCAAAGGCAGCAAGCCCAGGCCCGCGACAGTTGCGGTCATCAGGATCGGAGCCAGCCGCTCAGATGCGCCTCGTATCGCAGCTTCCAGACCCCAAGTCATCCCCTCTTCTGAAACTAGGTGCTCATAGTGCGAGACGAGCATGATCGAATTTCGGAGTGTAATGCCGAACAGGCTGACGAATCCAATCAATGCGCCCAGCGAAAGCGGTGTGCCGGTAATAAATGCGATCAGGACTCCACCCGCCAGGGCAAATGGGAGATTGGACAATACCAGCAGCAGATTACGCGAGTTCATCATCACAACCGAAAACAGAATCACGATCAGTAAGGCGGCAATGCCCGAGTAAACCAATAGATCGCGATGAGCCTTCGACTGAGCGGCCGCGGTTCCGGTGAACTGGAAGTAAGTGCCGGCAGGAAGGCTGACTTGCTCGCGGATCGTTTTTTGCGCCTGACGGACGAAAGAACCTGTGCTTCGTCCCGAGACGTCAAGCGTGATGGTCTGGACTCTGCGACCACCGTTGTGCAAGATGACGTAACGTCCGGAGCGCTCATAAACATCGGCAAGAGTGCCGAGCGGAACATAATTTCCTGCGGGACTTTTCAACGGAAGCGCGGCAATCCGCGAAGGGCTCATCCGGTCCGAGGAGTCGAGCATTACAGTAACGTCAAAGACCTCGTTGCCTTCGTACACCTGTCCTACGTTTGTTCCGCCGAAGGCTGTCTGAATCGCATCCAGCACGGAAACGGGTTGAAATCCCCAGCGCTCAAGTTCCGCCGGTAACAATCGAACGACCACCTGTGGTGTTCCGGGTGGGGACTGAATGCGTACTGCGCGAGCACCCCGTATTGAGCGAAGCGCCGCGGCTATCTGCTGCGCCTTATGGTCCAGCACGCTCAGGTGTGGTCCATACAGATTAAGAACAACGGCTGCGCTGTAGCCTGAGATAACCCCTTCCATCCTTTCCTTCAAGAAAGTGTTGACCGTGAAGGTCATTCCAGGAAAATTCCTGAGCATCTTGTGGATGCCAGCCAATGCCTTCTGGTTTTGCTCACCGTTGAGATGCGGCTTCAGGGCCACATCGATTTCGGTCTGATAGGGGCCACGGGTAGCAGAAAGGTTGGCTCGTCCGATTTTCTCTCCTACGTCGGCGACGTAAGGCGCCTTCATGAGAGCGTTGTTAATCCGCTTTCCGAGGCGGAGCGCGTGTTCGATTGAGTTGCCCGGCTGTCCGACGGCGTGAATGATGTATTCGTCTTCGTGAAACGGCGGCAGAAAAGAGGAATGGAATGTAGGCAGTACCACGATAGCGGCTGCGGTGAGCACGACGACTGCGGCAATCACCAACGCAGGAGCTTGCTCCACAAAAAGCAGAACGGGACGATAACCGGACTTCAGCCAGCGTACCAGCGGAGGTTCCTGCCGGGCGAGAGTCTTGCTGCCGACAAGCAGCAGGCAAAGAGCCGGTGTGACCGTCAGCGCCACAAGTAGAGAAGCCATGATGGAGACGATGTACGCGAGACCCAGGGGCCGAAAAATCGCGCCTGCCATTCCACTCATCATCAGGACGGGAAGAAATACCAGCGCCACCGTGAAGGTGGCGTATACAACTGCGCTGCGGACCTCAATGGAGGCGTCGAAAATCACCGGAAGAATCGCCCGTGGACTTTCCGCATGGCGGTTTTCTCGCAGCCGGCGAAGGATATTTTCCACGTCAATGACGGCGTCATCCACCACTTCGCCGATGGCAATCGCCAAGCCGCCGAGCGTCATGGTGTTAAGCGTGTAGCCTATGTAGCTCATCACCATGACTGCAATCAGCAGTGAAAGAGGAATGGCTGTGCAGGAGATCAGCGCTGTTCTGAAATCAAACAGGAAAAGGAAGATGACAATGACGACCAGGATGGCGCCGATTGTGAGAGAAGATCGAAGATCGTTGAGGGCATTTGTGATGAAGTTGGCCGGACGGAAGATATTCACGTTAAGATGAATTCCTTTGCGCCGCAGGGTGGGGCGAATGCCGCTGAGCGCCCGATCGATCCGTTTCGACACGGCGAGCGTGTTGGCTCCGTACTGCTCGTTGACCCGCATCAGGATGCCGGGTTTTCCATCGATAAGCGCGGCACCGATCTCGGGCTGGGGTGCTTCCACCACGTAAGCCACCTGCCCAAGGGTGACGTTCACGCCGTTGTGATGCAGCAGCACTGTGTCGGCCAGCTCCTCCGTGGTGAGCGATTGGCCTTCGGTATGCAGAATGAAGCGTTGGTTCGCGGTGCTGATAAAGCCGGCGCCACGCACAGCAGTCGCTCTTCTCGCTGCTACCAGAACTTGATTTACGCTCAGGTTATATTGAATCAGCCGCCGAGGAATGAACTGTATCTGGTATTGCTTGATCTCGCCGCCCCAGATGGGAACATTCGTCACGCCGCGCACGGAGAGCAAAGCCGGTTTAATGATCCAGTCAGCGGCTGTTCGCAATTGCATGGGGGTAAGGGTGTCTGAAGTCACTCCCATTTCCAGCACGTCGCCAGTCGAGCTCATCAAAGGTGACATGAGCGGTGAATGAACACCGGCCGGCAGGCGTCCTTCCAGCGTGGCCAATTGTTCCGAGACCAGTTCACGGTCGCGATAGATATCGCTGTTGCGATTGAAAACGATCTGTACGTTCGAGAGCCCCTGCAACGATCCCGACATCATGGACTGGATGCCCGGTGCTCCGTGGATGGCAAATTCGATGGGCTGCGTTACCAGCAGTTCAACCTGCTTCGGCGAGAGTCCGGGCGCTTCGGTCATGATCGTAACGACTGGAGGAGCAAACGACGGGAAGACGTCGTATTTTGCCGTGGTCAGCGAATAGACTCCGTAACCGAGAAGCGCTGCGGATAACGCCAGCAGGATGTTCTTGCGATGCAAGGCAAAGCGGATGATGGCCTTCAGCATTTCAGCGCCGCCCCCCTCGTGCTTTTCCATGCGAGAGCTGTCCGGCTGCCAGTTCGACCGCAAGAATTTGTTGAGCATCCTGGGTTACGACGGAAGCACCGGGTCGAAAATCTTGTGCCATAAACCAACCGCCGGAAGCAGGAATATCCGTTGTGACTCTGCGCCTGACGAAGCCGTCTGCTCCCGCTGCGATGTAGGCCCATGCTTTCCCATGCAGCCATACCACCGCGCTTGCTGGAACAATAACACCGTTACAGAGGGCTCCCACGCCAAAGCGCGCTACCAGATTCAGCCCGGGTGCAAGCCCCGGATATAACCGTGCAATGTAAAGGTAGCTCGCTCCCTGGACTCGCGGGTCCGTCCGCGGAAATGCCGAAACGAAGCGGGCATACGCGCGACCGCCGGCCGGCAGTTCGAACTCGATTCCGGAAGGAGCCGGAACGGCCTCACCCATGGGCATCGTCATCTCAACCAGAACGTCATCGCCATGGAGCACGTCCCGCAGAGAGTTGGCGTGGTGGACCATCCATCCAGCGATGGTTTTGCCCCAGCCCTGACGAACAGAGCCGGCGGCAAGAAAAAGATTCTCCTGTGCCAGGCGAAAATCCACTTCATTGCGTTGGTAAACTCCCTCCGCAGCCTGCACGGCTTTCGCGGAGACGTTTTGTTTGTCGCCGTAGAGCTTCTTAAGACGCTGATATTCCTGCCGGGAGACGTTGGCAACGATCTCTGCCTTCTGCAACTGAGCGGAAGCCGCCTCGTAAGCGGAAACCAGAGTCTGCAGATTGCCCACTGCCAATACCGTAGCTGGAAGAGTCATCTGCTTACCACGCCGCGCCGATTGGAGCGGCGCTTCGGCAAGCCCAAGGTTCTGCTGTTCTTCCTGGCTGAGATGAATGGCAACCTGCCCGTTCTCACTGGTCACTCTTGCATGAGACGAAGCTGCGGCAGCCCCTGCGGAGTGAATCGTCTGTTTTGCAGACACCGCCTTCAGTCCAAGAGTCAAAATCACGGCGAAACATACCAACGCCACGACAGCGAGCCACTGAGTATCTCTCCTCTTCATTGCATCCCCTTTTGATTTCTTGAACGGACTGGTTTCAGCCCGGTGTCTCTCGATCTGCTGCCCGGCAGCTCTTCAGCGTGGTTCGAAGATTGTGCTTTGAGTACGATCTCGTCTGACACAAGCGGACGCTCGACCGAGTTTTCGAGCGCTCCCAATGCGGATTGTGTTTGTGCAAGCGAGTTGAGCCAGGTTTGCGCCATGGCCGGCCTTTGCGAAAGTACAGCATAGAGAGCCAGGCGGCTGGCTTCACCGGCAGCGACGGTGCTGCGTTCCTTGGGAATCACTCCGTGCTCAAGTTGTGCAAGGGCCTGTTCAGAGGCGTTCAAATTTCTCCACTCGCTACGGTAGCGGGCAAGAGCCGCTTCGCTCTGAGCGATGGCGCTGGCCTGCGCGGCAAGAAAAGCCGAGGCTGCTAACTTGCGCTGCGCCTCCGCTTTCGCGATCGGCCCCTGATTGTGATTGAAGATGGGGAGCGTCAGCGAGTACGCCAGCGTGAAATAGTTGTTTCCTTCTTCGTAGTCATAACCCGGGCCGAGTTGGAAATTAGGATACTGCCGGGCTATTTCCAATTGCAGTGCTGATTGTGCAGCAGCATACTGGGCCAGCGCTTTGCGAACGTCGAGCCGGTTCAGCACGGCCTCCCGCTGAATGTGCCGCGAGGAAATGGATCGTGGGCTCGGCGGATTGCTGAAGTCTGGCCAGACGAAATGGATGCCCTTGAGTGCGGTAACCGGGACACCGATGGAAGCCGCGAGCGCTGCGCGAGTTTCAGGAACGCGGCCCTCAGCGGTTTCAAGGCGCACATAAGCCTGTAACAGTGAAACCCGCGCGTTAGAAACTATCGGCCGCGAAATTTCTCCGGCGGCAAACCGTTGACGAAGCAGTCTGACGCGATCGGCCTGCAAGCGCTCCTGCGCCTGCAGCAAACTCACTCCCTGTTTGGCCACAAAGTAGTTGACCAATGCGGCTCGAACATTGCTGTAAACCTGCCAGGTCGCCTGCGCCAGACTCAACCTGGCGGCCAGAGAGAGGTCTTTGGCTTGTCGCACCATGATCCTGCGTCTTCCCGCTGTCCGAATGGGAAGAAGAAAGTCGAGGGCAAACAGGTAGGGACTTGGTATTCCGGGCTGCAGATGAAAGGTGGGATTCGGCTTTTCACCGGCGGTAACAACAGCCGCGTCAGCAGCGCTCACCTGCGCACGCGCCTGTTGAAGCGCGGGGCTGTAGTAAATCGCCGCAAGCGTGAGCATCTGCAGGTCCCAGTTTTGCTCAGGCCAGGAATGCAGCTTATGGCCAAGACCCTTTTCAAGAATTCCCTCCAAGGCCGGACTGCCAAGCGTTCGGGACTCGATCGACGCGGCGGTAGCCGCTGGAGCGAGAGGAAGAGGATGATAGCGTTGGACTCTCACGCATCCGGCCAGTGGCAGGACAACGAAACAAGTAAGCACGGACAGAACACTGGATTTCATCGACGCGCTCCCGACTCGCTCAAAAGATGCCAATTGGGATACTTCACTTCTTGCCCGATGTGAACACGCATTCCCGAAGTGACAGAATAAACTGAGAGAACTCCGGTTTCCTCTATGTCCAAAAACCGCGCAGCAATGGCGCTCGCTACTCCGAGAACGATGCACTGAGCTAACAAGTGCCCGGCAGGCGTATGCCGCCTGCGAAGACTTGCAGGTAAATACATTGTCATGGTCTGGAACCTGTCTGCTGAAAAGTGGAGATACGGCTCTGCCTGTCTGGCGAGTCAAGGGACAGAAACGCTCAGATGGAAGCGCCGGACAGGGCAACGATTCCGAAGGCTATATTCGAAGGGGTGGCGGTGTTGCAGCAAAGGCCGCAGTCGGCGCGCCATGCGACATACCTGGCAAAACGGCCATCGATCTGAGCCTGCCCGCGGTGACAGACAGCAGCAGCCCAAGCCACTGGAAGACCCTGAGCAGCGAAATACTGGCACAGGCAATCACCAGGATAACCACAAGCATGCCGTGCGGACCGAGATGCCGGAGATTGTCCAAGTGATCGTGGCATTCCCAAAGCGGATCGATCACCAGAAGCGACAAAAGAACAAACAGCAGCAATGCAACGATGCGTTGCTTCCACGAGAGCATAGTTGCAAACTTCGTTCGATTGGATCGTATCCGTTGCATCGACAACGTTATCCTAGCAGGCAGCGGCACCTCGCAGCAATTTGCGATTGCAGCGGGGATTCAGGAAAAATTCACAAATCAGATGGAGATTTCGTCACCGGGTGAAGCACAGGGTTGCAAAATTCGTGTATTGAGACAGGCGCTATCAGAAAGACAGTGAGTAACTTAGTGCGGAAGTTGGACAATCGCCTGAACGGATGGGAGGAATGCGCATCGTCATTCATGGCTTTTTGCGGTGAGCAAAATTATTTCCCCGTCATCAATCTGTGTTCCTCATTGGTTTTATTCATGCTGTAGACTGATCAGATAATGCTTCGAAGATGCACATGGCTGTTGATGCTGTCTGTGATTTTAGTTACACAGACATGCACGGCGGTCTGCAAGGCGCAATGTGGCTCTGCGGAGGTCGGCGGCTCGGCAGCGTGCGCCTTCCGCAACAATCCACGAACCGCTGTTGATCGCGGCGCATCGGTGCTTCCTCCCTCCGCGGGGCGCTGCATGAGTATTCTTTGCAACGACGATTCGGCGTCGATCACGAACGATTTTGTAATTTCCCTGCCCGATGCTCATTTTTGGCCCACATCTGTGGACCGGCCCCGCACAAATACCCGTTCGCATACATGTCCCACAGTTGCTCGGATCCGACGAAGTAGCTTCAACAACTCAACGTTCGACCCGACACTTGCCAGCATCAGAGTGTAGCGGTCTCGCATATTGAAATCACTGTGTGGGATAGCTGCCCGGAGATCGGCGCGCTGTTCTATTTCATCGTTCCATCTATTCCGTTCGCGATTCAACAGCAGAGACTTTCGCGTCATTCTGTAAGGCACTTTGACGCACCGCGCTCGACTGGCGAGGGCAATCGCGGCTTGAATCCGGACGAGGACAAACAGGTTCTTGAGGAGAAGGTATGTCGATAGATCATGATGACGACACGCGCGGGCTTTACCCCGTGACGCGGCGGAGGTTTGTGCAGGGTGTGGCGGCAGGAGCGGCCGTGGCGGCGGCCGGTTGGAGCGGGGTGCCGGCGTTTGGCGAGGCGGCCGTGTTTGAGCCGCGGGTGCTGACGGGGAAGCATTTTGACCTGACGATTGATTACCTGCCTGTGAACTTTACGGGTCGGCGGGCGATGGCGATGGCGGTGAACGGGTCGGTTCCGGGACCGGTGCTGCGTTGGCGCGAGGGAGATGATGTAACGATAGCGGTTACGAATCGAATGAAGGTGTCGACGTCGCTGCACTGGCACTCGCTGCGTATTCCGGCAGATATGGATGGTGTGCCGGGGCTGAGCTTTGCGGGGATTGCGCCGGGAGAGACGTTTCACTATCACTTTCCGGTGAAGCAGAACGGGACGGCCTGGTATCACAGCCATACGCGGTTTCAGGAGCAGTCGGGGATTCATGGTGCACTGATCATTGATCCGGCGGGCGAGGATCCGATTGCGTCGGATCGTGAGCATGTGATTTTTCTTTCGGACTGGACGGATACGAATCCGGAGACGGTGTTCAGCAATTTGAAGGAAGAGAGCGATTACTACAACTACCAGAAGCATACGGTTCCGGAGTTTATTGGGGCGGTGCAGCGGCATGGTTTTTGGCAGACGGTGAAGGAGCGGCTGATGTGGGCGCGGATGAATATGAGTCCGAGTGATATTTCAGACGTGTCTGCGGCGACGTATACGTATCTGCTGAATGGGAATGCGCCGGCGGCGAACTGGACGGGGCTGTATCGGCGGGGGGAGAAGGTGCGGCTGCGGTACTTTGATGCGCAGGTGGGCGTGCGGGAGGATCTGGATTCGGGGCCGGCACGGACGTGGGTGGCGATTGGGATGGAGGGGATGGCGCCTTACTTCTTTGAATTTGCTCCTACGCTGTACATTGGCACGGATGGCGATGTTGGGGGGCGCATCAATGCGTCGTATGAGCTGCTATTTACGCAGCGGCTGATTGCCGAACCGCAGGCGGAGCTAAATTTTTACAGCCAGGATGATCGTGCGCGCGGGACTGGGGCAGGATTGTCTGAAGTGGATACGGGGATTCGGTTGCGGTATGAGTTCAGCCGTAAGTTTGCGCCGTATGTGGGCTTTGCCTACAACGGGAAGTATGGAGATGCGGCGCAGTTTGCACGGGCGGATGGAGAGCGGGTGAGTGATCCGCGGTTTGTGTTTGGGGTGCGGGCTTGGTTTTGAGTGTGCGTGAGGGGAAGGGGCTTATTGCAGATTTTGTTCTCGCTGGCCGTCGGACATCGGACACGGCTTTTGCAATGCCCGAGATGGATATCGAGGAGAAATTGTGAGGGATAAACAGAGGGAGTTCACCTGGACACGACAATTGGTCGAGATGCTGGGGTTTGAGTTTCCAGTTGAGCATGCGCTGCCGATGCCACCAGCCCGGAGGCAGGTCGAGTGGTTTCGTTATCTGCGGGTTTTATTCGGAGCGATCTGGCTGTACGACGCATGGAATTTTTCTTCGGGCACGACGAAGATGTCGATGGCTCAATTCCTGGGCCTGCCGATGTCTTCCGCGATGGTTCATCTCGTTGGTACGGGGATTATGTTCGCGGGCCTGTATGTGGCGTTGACGCTGCTCTCCGGCAAGGGGATGCGATCTTCGCTCTGGATAGGCATTCTGTTTCTGGCGGTTATGTGGATCGGGGTCGAACATGGCGGAGACTTCAACCCGTCGACGGGCGGCACGGATGCCGGAATCGCACCTCCTTACATGATTGCGCTGATGCTCACCTACCTGACATGGCGAATGAGCCGTCCAGCCGTTGAAGTATCCAATCATGAGGAGTTGCGGGAAACCCGATTCTGGATTCACGCTGCCCGTGTGATGTTCGGCTTCCTCTGGACCTGGGATGCCATCTTCAAGCTGCAGCCTTATTTCTTTCATCACATGGTGGATTTTGTATCGAGCGCAGAGAGCGGCCAGCCGGGATTTGTGGTGGTCTATCTGCAATTGTGGGTTGCGCTCATCACCCACACCAGTCCGCTATTTTTTGCGGTGATGAGCGCTGTTACGGAAGCATCAGTTGCGTGGAGCCTGCTGACTGGGAAGATGCTCAGTATATTTCTTCCTGTCGGATTCATCTTCTCGCTGATGATCTGGACCACTGCGGAAGGCTTTGGTGGTCCATACAGCATTGGCTCCAGCGGCATGCCGGGCAACATGTTTGGAACCGCCATTATCTATGCACTCATCTTTGCCTACCTGATGGCGATTTTTGGACCGCCACTCCGTGCTGCAAAGCCTGCGTGAGCAACCAGGAATGGCACGTGCGGCAGGCTGAAGCCATTTCTCAAGAGAAGAACGCCGTGACAATAGCAGATTGTGACAATCATCCTTCTTGACCTGAGCATGAGAGCGTATTATTAATCTCAGATTTAGCAGGAGCTTTTCTACGAGCAAAATTCGCGGCTACGTTCTGGTGCTTCTGGTGGCCATCTGGGCTACGCTCCCCGCGTTTGCCAGCCTTTGCCCAAAGGAAATCCCCCCTTGCTGCCGCGGGATGCGCGAAATGTGTTGCATGAGCGGCAATGCTCCAGCAGTGAATCTCTGTTGCCACAGGCAGATGCCCGAAGCCGCGGCTACCCAGGCCGCTGTGGCGAACGTAACGGATCATGCCTGGCACGAAGTATCGATTGCTGTGGTGGCAAGAGCCCCAATGATGGCATCAATGCCCTCGATCCACGAGCGAGTAGCGGTTGCTTCGTCGCCGCCTGTTCTGCTCCCTCGCAGTCACTCGACCCTTCGCATCTAGCACCCCCATCCTCACTGGACTGAGCCTTTGTGCGTCTGTTTTTGACCCAGGGCTTCACG
>JAJZKY010000817.1 GCA_021803885.1 Planctomycetota bacterium | reverse complement strand
GCCGATCCCGGTAAATATTGGTTCCATTACGAAAGGTTAAGGTAATCACCGAAAGACCTTGAATAGACCGCGAACGCACAGCTCGCAGGCCAACTGCCCCAGACAACGCATGCTCAATTGGCTGAGTAACCAGCACCTCTACCTGCGTCGGCGATAGCCCCGGCGCTTCTGTGTCGACCACCACCAAAGGTGGCGTGAAATTGGGAAAAGCCGCCATTTCCATATGGGATAGGGTGTACAGGCCATAGCCAATCAGTAAAAACGCCAGGGCAATGATCACGCCGCGAAGCCGAATGGAGAAACGAATAATGGCTTTGAGCATCGCCAGCCTCAAAAGACTCGAATCTTGGACTGATAATCAGACTTAATCATCATCGTCATCCGCTCCCCTATGGTCGCCAGAACCTTCTTGGCCGTTTTGTCCCGCCGCACCGCCGCCCGCCTTGCCGTTTGCCGATTGGGTCAACAATTCTTGAGATAGCAGCAATTCGGCACCTTGGGTCACTATCTGCTGCCCCGATCGAAGATTCATTTCAAACCAACCACCAGGAACGGGGGCCTGCATGGATAGTTTCTGCCGGACAAACCGCGTCGCATTGATTTGCTGATAGACCCAGGCGCTATTGGCAAACCACAGCACCGCAGAGTCCGGGACCACGACCCCCTGCCGTGTCGGTCCCCCTAATGGCACATCCACCGCCACCCGCATACCGATACGCACTTGATGCGCTGGCATCCTATAAAAATAGGTGTCACCTTGGACACCGGGATTACTCTGTGGCGACGCGGAAACAAACCAAGCATCAATGGGTGTGGACGGGCGACCATTCAAAACAGTCACAACCGGCGGTGCGGAAGGAAGCACTAAGCCCAAAGGCAAAGTGACCAGTAACAGTACATCCTGTCCATCAAATAAAGCATGGGCAGAAACGCTCACATGACCCAGCATGGTGCGTACCACTACGGCGCCCCATTGGGCCATTGCTATCTGCCGCAGATTAGTAGCATCGGCTAATGCAGCGGTCAGGCGCGCCCGATCTGACAGGTACGCGGCCTGCGCGGATTGCATGCTTTTAGTGGAAACATTTTGGTCATCTCGATTTAAAAGGCGCAACCGTTCATACTCCTCATGCGCTGCCGTAACGGCGGCACGAGCCACACCAACCCGACCCAAAGCAGCGGCATACTGCGTACGCAACGCCAGAAGCGGTTGCAAATCAAGAATCATCCCGTAGGCACGGACCATTGGCCGGTACGGTGCAGATGCCAGCACTTGTGTTCGAATACCCGCCTGCCTCTGTAGCGCAGTACCCAAAACTACAACCCGCAGACCGTGCGCCATGATCGTTTGCGGTAACTCGTGCCCAGAGTTCGCCTTATGAACATCCAAATATTCAGAGTTCCCTCTCACGCTCAGCCGAACAAGAAAAGCTATAAATAACGATACAGTCAATAAACCGACTATCACCCAATTACGCTTCATGGGCACACCCGCGTACCATCGGACAGAAATTTTTGCCGCGCGTACGTCACAGACGCATTCCTCGTGAGAGGCCTCTGCAAGGCGTTTTCCAGAACCCCTAGGGCTTGTTGTGCGTGATACAAGGCGACCAACCGTCTTTGGGCCACTACGAGGGATGTCAAGCATCCTGCGAGCCTAGAGACAGATCCGATGGCACCGACCGCGAATTGCTGATCAAGCATGCGGTGATAATGCATTTGATTTGTAAAGAACGCTTGCGCGCCATGGAATGTTTGTAGAGCGCCACGGTAATTAACAACGGCCCGACTGACTTGCCCTATCACTCGAGCCTGCAGAGCGAAAAAATGCGCTGCCTCCTCTCTCACATGGGCTTTGGCAACAGCAATGGGACCCTGGTTCTGGTTCAGCAGAGGAAGGGGCATCGACATTAAACCCAGCCCCCACCGACTATCCCCCTCCTCCCATTCGTATCCCGGGCCCAAATGGATGTTGGGATATTGATTGGCGATTTGGAGCTTGAGTGCCGCCTCAGCGGCCGCATAGTGTGCCAAAGCACGCCGAATATCGAGACGGTGAAGCAGTGCCTTCTTTTCCATCGCTATCGTGTGTAGATTCTGTAACGTGGGAAACGTTTCTAGGCGCGCAAAATCGAAATGCGTGTCGGCGATCGCTTTCATCGGTAGGCCCAGTGCCTGAGCCAATACCACGCGCGCCGTGGCCGCGTGCACTTCGGCGGTGGCTAATACCAACTGCGTCCGTTGTAAATTGAACTGGACACTGTTTAACGCCAATGTAGCACTCTCGCCGGCTATGACGCGTTGTGATACCCGTACGACTATTTGACGGCGCACCGCCACTTCGGCCTTGAGTAGTTTGACTTTCTCTATGGCCCTAAACAGATCCAAGAATCGTTGACGTACACGGGTGCGCACCTGCCAAGCGCGCTCTCCTACCTCAAATCGCGCAGCCGAGGCAAGATCTCTCGCCTGCTGGATACGATCACCCCGCTTACCTGCAGTTTCAATAGGGACATCGAGAGAAAAACCAAATGTCCAAGGCAAAAACCCGTTGAAACCCATGCTATGGTGTTCGGAAAAAAGACTGATGCGGGGATTGGGGCGCTGACCTGCGGTGATCACCTGCGCGCGGGCTATCTGCCATTGGGCACGCTGGACTGCCAACTCGGGACTCTCATAAAGGGCCACCAAGACAAGATCCGACAGCCCCCAATGTTGCTTGGGCCACTGCTTTGGCGGTCGGTGATAGTGAGTCAGGAAAGTCTTTAATTGGGGACTATCTAGGCTGCGCGTCTCAAAACTGGCTGCAGTCACCGACGGCATCAGTATTCGTGGATGGTAACTGGCGCATCCGCTCACAGCCAAACAGAAAAATAAGACGCCTA
>JAJZKY010000816.1 GCA_021803885.1 Planctomycetota bacterium | reverse complement strand
ATAGGCCACACCTTCCCCTATCGCATAGCTAGTTACGAACAGGGTGTTTCCACCCAGACCGACAGTTTGATTGCGAAGCTCGCCGATGGGGTTTGCGTAAAAGTGCCCGTACTTTGGTTCGCTTGGCGGCAATCGCACATTACCCACGGCAGTGCAGCCTGCCACGTCCTGGGCCTTCGATGTGACCCTCACTTTACTAGCCCCAGGCACAAGGGTGACCGTAGTGACGCCGCATCCGCTCAGCAGCAATGCCGAAGCTAGGACGACAACGGCCCTTTTCCTCGCGATCATGGCGGTACCCTCCGGCGACAGTTGCAATTTTGCATTGCAGCTTACCACTTTGCGACGGTTGTCGTCCCGTCCGTTTCGTTGCTACAGGCGGATTCGACCCATCTTGTGCACACGCTGCGCGCCATTACAACTTGACAAGGAAGTGAGCTTCAGTTATTCCGGAAAAAGAACGTACGTACCATAGACGTTGTCGAGATAGGGAAGCAAGGTTACTGGGCCGGTATATGGTGGGGAATCTGTTGTGGATGGCGTATACACCGTAACCGTGGCGTTTTGCGTCGTTCCCGTGGTGTTCGAAGTGTTCCATTTGTTCTCCCATGTCCACTGGTAGCTCACCTTGAGGCCAAAATTGCCGAACTTACCGCCCGTCTCAGCAGTGACCGAATGCGAGTCCTCTACGCCGCTTACCGCTGTCGTCGTCGAGCTTGTACTCACCGTATAGGTGGTGTGTGTCGGCGGAGACTGCGGCGCGTAAGGAAACGACACTCCGGTTACCGGCGTGAACCTAGACATGGTATCCGGATCAAGTGTCGGGTCAGCCGCAAATGGGTCGGCCGCCAAAATACTAGCGTAGTCAGTGCTCTGCAGCCCCGGCGTCCCGGGTCCGTTCCACGTCGTGTCCCACGAGCGGCTCAAGCTGCTCAACGTACCTGGTGCGATTCCCGACGTGTCTCCCGCCTCCAGAGCTTGGAGCTGAGAGACGGTCAACGACACAACATCGGGAGCGCCCGTTTCACTGGCCGGATCCCTCGTGTCAACCGCGAGGTCTGCCACATAGACGGCCGCAGTCGTGCTGTCGTAGTAGTACGGCACCATGGGGTTTAGCCATATCGCAATTCTATCGTATTCGTGATTGACACCATCTGGCGCGGTCGTGCACCCTGGAACGGAGTAATTTTCAGACGTAGTCGTACTCGTCTTTATATCTGTTCCGCTCGTCGACGTTGATGTCCAGTTACCGGTTAATGACCACTCGTAAGAGAACCCTTTTATAATGCTGCCGCTGTAGCTAGCCGTAGCCGTGATAGAAGTACTGAAACTCTGGCTTATCGATGTATCAGTAGAACTAATGTACGAGGTGCCATACTGAACCAGGTTTCCGGAATTCCCACAGGGAGGTGCATAAAACACTCCCAGAATCGCGTATTTCGGCTCAACGTATGCATCCGCCGGTGGGGTGAACGACACATCAATCTGTGCCATGTAGTCAGTACCGTTCACCTGAAAATAATACGTTAATATGTTGGATCCAGGCACGTTAGGGTCGACGATGAAGCACTGAGAACCGCTCACGCCGACAAACGTAGTACTGTATGTGGTCGGAGCAGTAGAGATTGTTCCTATATCTCTCGACCCCACATATTGTCCCGAGGGCCCCGTCGCCCCTCCATAGCCGGCAGCCGCCCAGCAATTTGCCCACGCAGGTGAGGCGTAGCCCGTAAACCCGACGATCAGTGCGACCAACGCAAGCCATTTGGCATTGACGGTGTTCATGGATTTCCCCCTCGTAATGGGCTTCCTACATTACTGTTGCCACATGCTGCATTTCGCGGAACGGGCATAGTTGACCGTGACAGGTGCCTCGCCACGTCGCACTCGGGATCGCCGGTCTTGAGCTTCACCACTTCTCGGCCACGTTCCACCGATGCGTCGGCGTCACGTTCGACCGTGTATGCTTTCCGCATGCCGATCACCTCACCACTCGAGTGAACGGAGCGCTGACCGTCAGTTCGCCCAAGGCTGATTCACCACAGCAAAGACCACGCTCGTGGGAATACACGCACAAAGCAGCGCATCGCAGCTGGAAGTATCGCCTGCAGCATGTGCACGAGCCCGTTAAGACTTGCCTAACGGCTGCTATGGCAGCGCAATAACCTAGAAAAATCGGGAGGGTAAAATACGTCAGATGCGAAGAGCACCGTGCAGCGTCGTCCGCACCCATCTCCGGTCAGGCGAGATTTCGGGGAGTTCTTCTTGGAATCAGGTTGAGACCGCTGGCCGACGAAACACCCATTGATCATTGTGATCCCCCTGTACGGCTCTCAGGCAAGTCATCCTCGTCCGGAGGAACTGCCAAACAAGCCTCGTTCCGGACCACCCAGCGTATACGCCGACCCTCACCCAAGGTCAAGAGTGAGTTCATGAATGTTTCGTGTCACTCCGACCCCATCTCCGCGCAACATAAGCCGCTGGCCACGATGTCCGGCGTTCTTGGGGCCTGTTCGGTGTTATGCGCATCCGGCACCGGTTTCCCAAATGCTGAATGTCCGGATCAGCCATTGAATGGCAGCTGTGTATACGTTCGCCGCTCGGACGTGTTGGTCGACATCAGCCACTTCGTTGCTAGCCCTACAGGATCGTCTGGCCTGTTCCCGCAGTGGACGCAGCAAGCCGCCACCGAAAACGTGCAGCCATCCTTTTCTGCGATTCTGCAAGCTGGCCGGCCTGGCCTCTCGCCCGCCTCGGCCGCCGTCAAATTCAGACCTCCTGACATAGCCGCTTTTCAAAATGTCCGGTTTCGGGGCCGTCAGGGGGCGGAGGCGGCGCCGCGGTGGGCCGGTGTACCGGGGAAGGCGAGCCCGATGAGTGGCGGCGGACGG
>JAJZKY010000815.1 GCA_021803885.1 Planctomycetota bacterium | reverse complement strand
AGAATTACTCACCGCACCCATTGCGGTTAAAAAGATTCGGGAGCACGACGCCATAGCGGCGGGCGATCTGGAGGTTCTCGCCAGCGATTGGCGGGATCTGGATCCCCAGCCCAAGGCCTTGATCCTGGTCGGTCATCAGCCCCATCTGGGAAACTGGGCGGAACGCCTCACGGGTGCCGTGTTGCCGATCAAGACCGCAGCGGCGCTGGCGGTGGACCTGGATGAGGACAACGCGTTGAGCGGTATGCTGCGCTGGTATGCCCATCCCAAGGCGCTGGCTGGCCTTGCAGACCATTGAGCCGGGAAGCGTGACCAAGATCCTAAGCCGACTTTGGACACCCGCATTGGGTGCGGTGAGTAATTCTAAAAATGCTGTTAATTCTGGCAATGCTGAGCGAGTGACGGTCTCCAGTCCCAGATTCCGCAGGCCCTGGTTTGCCACCCGCAATTCATTCTCGACCCGCTCGTTGCGGGGATTATCCACAAATTCCACAGGGATGTCGGTCAGGGTATGGATCAATTGCGCCAAATCCCGAACACGATGGGTCTCGGTGGTCTGATTGAAAACCCGGACCCGCTCACCAGGTGCCGTAGGATGATCGACGGCCAATTCGATGCAGCGAACGGCATCGCAGAGGTGGATGAAGGCCCGGGTTTGAAATGACGAAGAACCGGGTTGAGACAGCTAAACCTGAAAAGGACTTGCGTTGATTTTTCCCTGGATGTGCTCCATACTGACTCTGTTTTTTTGCGGCAACCTGTATTTCAAAGTGACTGTTCCAGAACTCTCCGAATTTCTCTACCGCTATCGACCTGCACTTAGGCGTTGCACGTTAGAATAAAAGTTCATGCAACAATCTGCGTGGTATTATCCTGGCCACAAGCGTGATTGCGTTCTCTGCAACTAGCGGGGAATCATACAAAAAGATATTGAAAATGCCCATAAGTTCTCATGAGGAGATTTATCGGATGCGCGAGACAGAGACACGCCAACCCAGGAAGGACTGGCGATTTATTTTGATTGCAATTGTCGCTGGGCTCGGTGGATTGCTATTTGGCTACGACACAGGTGTCGTAGCTGGTGTTCTCTTGTTTTTAAATCATGTTTTTCACTTTGATGCAAGCATGAAGGGGCTATTTGTTGCAATCGCACTGGCCGCTGCCGCCGTGGGCGCAGCATTTGCCGGAGCACTTGCAGATGCTTTCGGACGTCGCGCCGTACTGATCGTTGCCGCCGTTCTCTTCTCAGCAGGTGCGATTTTGGCCTCAGTGGCTTGGACCATACCCGTTCTCTTCCTGGGCCGGGTTATGGTAGGAGCCGCCATTGGGGTGTCTTCCATGATTACCCCTCTGTACCTATCAGAAATCACAGCGGCGCATTGGCGCGGTGCCATTGTAACCATCAATCAATTTTATATTACCGTGGGTATTTTTCTATCTTATGTAGTTGATTATATGCTCTCTGGTGTCACCGATGGTTGGCGATGGATGCTGGCAATTGGTGCCATTCCCGGCTTCATCTTGCTTGGGGGGATGATGATCCTGCCGGAAAGTCCGCGATGGTTGGCGGGGCGTGATCTTATAGAAAAGGCGACGGCAGGACTTCGTTTTTTGCGGGGACGTCAGGATGTTTCCGAAGAGCTTGGAGATCTACGTCGCGATGTTGTTGAGGGCAGCCGTCGGGCAGCACCCTGGTCGTTACTTCTGGAACGTAAGGTTCGTAAGCCACTGATTATTGGCATCGGTCTGGCAGTTTTTCAGCAAATAACGGGCATCAATGTGGTTATTTATTTTGCACCGACCATTTTTCAGGATGCCGGTTTATCCTCGGCTTCGGTTTCCATTCTCGCCACCGTAGGTATTGGTGCCGTCAATGTGATCATGACAAGCGTCGCAATGCGGTTACTGGATACCGCCGGTCGCCGCAAAATTCTGCTTTTTGGCCTCTGTGGTATGCTGGTCAGTCTTATTGTTATTGGTATTGGATTCATGATACAGCTTCACGGTGCACTGGCTTATATCATCGTGGGCATGGTTGCTATCTTTGTCGCTTTTTTTGCTATTGGCCTTGGACCTATTTTCTGGCTGATGATCTCTGAGATTTTTCCGCTCGCTATCCGAGGTAGGGCCATGAGTATTGCAACCGTTGCCAATTGGGTCTCAAACATGGTGATTTCCGGTATATTCCTAGACTTGTTATTGATGATTGGACGCGGCCCTACTTTCATATTTTATGCGTCAATGACGGTCTTGGCGATCCTGTTCACCCTATGGATTGTACCAGAAACAAAGGGTAAGACCCTGGAGCAGATCGAGGATAGTCTATAATTTGAAGCTCGGATTATGTAATTTTTTGCTTCATTTGCTTTTGGTGAGGTGAGATTATGCGTAGCGTGACCACGCTCTTCTCCCTACCCCGACGAACCCCAAGGACACAGCAACTTGAGGAGTAGACATATCTTCATGACAATTTCTCATTTCCCACCCACTCAATCCCTAGGAGGCTACTGAAAAAGGCCGTGATATAATTGCCTGAGCTTAGGAATCTGGAGGACGAAGGGATGCGCAGTGGCAAAGTGGAGACACAGAGCATGTTCAGCTATCTGTCGCTGGAACAGCGGGTTCCTGCGGATCATCCTCTACGTGTCATTCGGGGTGATCGTGGACCTGTCCCTTGCGGAACTGGACGGTCATTTCAGGCGCATCTATTCCCATTTTGGCTGTCCTTCCGTTCCCCCGGAGCATCTCCTTCGTGCCTTGCTGCTGCAAGTCTTTTTCAGCATCCGCCCGGAGCGGCAACTGATGGAGCAGATGGATTACAACCTGCTGTTCCGCTGGTTCGTGGGTCTGGGGTGAGAAGAATTCCATGATTAAAAAGTATAAATATGGATT
>JAJZKY010000814.1 GCA_021803885.1 Planctomycetota bacterium | reverse complement strand
GCGGAAGATAGTAAGATAGAGCAGCCGTGTCCATCGCCCGGATGGCGGAATCGGCAGACGCAGCGGACTTAAAATCCGCAGGCCGCAAGGCCGTGGGGGTTCAAGTCCCCCTCCGGGCACCATGACGAGCATGACCGCGACGGTTGGATTCGCATGCAGTGAGAGGGCGGGCTATTTGCCGGGTTTGCCCGGAATTACCTGGATCTGGAATATCTTGGGCCACAGCTTGCCGGTTACGAGCAACTGATGCGTGGCGGGATTCCATGCGATGCCGTTCAAGACCGCATTAGAGTTGCGCATTTCGACGAGAGGCAGGATTCCTGTGAGATCAATCCAGTGCACCACATCGCCGGTTTGGGGAGAGATAATAGCGATCCGGTTGGTCATCCACACGTTGGAGTAGATCATGCCGTTGATGTATTCCAGCTCATTCAACTGCGTTACCGGTTTGCCGTGGTAGGTCACGTAGAGGATGCGTTCCACTTTGAACGTGTTGGGATTGAGATAGCGGAGCTTGTTGCTGCCGTCGCTTTCAATGAGGCTGTGGCCGTCCTGGGTCAGTCCCCAGCCCTGGTAGTTGTAATGGAAAGTCCGGATAAGCTGGAAGGTTTTTCGGTTATACACAAAGCCGATATGCGCGGTCCATGTGAGCTGGATCAGCTCATTGCCCCACGCCGTCAACCCCTCGGCAAAGTACCGGTTGGGAAGATGGAATATCTTGATTGGCTGTCCAGTCTTGAGGTCATCCTCGCGCAGCGTGGATTGACCATAGAGGCCGTCGCTTTCATACAAATGGCCGTGAGAGAAACAGAATCCCTGCACGAATGCGTTTGGATCGTGCGGATACGTATGGAGGACGCGGTAACTGTCAGCGCCAAACGCAACAGGTGCTGCCAGAATCAGGCAGCACAGGGCAAGCAGGGCACGGCGAATGATAGGCATCAGATGTCACTTTATCTCATTCGGAGCATTTTGCGCTGTCGGTTGAGCCAATTGGTCGAGTGTGGACCGCTGGTTGTGCCGCCTGGTCCTGGTCCATCTCCCGTTCGGTGCAGATCTCCCGGTAAAATGGCGATATATGAAGGCTTTGGAAGGTAAATCGGCGCTGATCACCGGAGCTGCCCGCCGCATTGGACGCAGCCTGGCTCTAGCTCTTGCTGAAGCCGGAACGGATATCGCCATTACCTGGCGCGAGTCCGAACGGGAGGCTGATGAAACGGTGAAAGACCTGATGGCCCTGGGCGTCGACGCCGTGGCAATCCACGCGGATGTACGTTCTGAGCCGTCCGTCAGGGTTGCCCTGGACGCGGCGTTGACTCGATTCGGCAAATTGGATTTGCTGATCAACAATGCCGGCCGATTTGAAACCGCGGAGCACAGCCAGATCACGGTTGAGCAGTGGGATGCCATGTTCGAGACCAACACCCGCGGGCCGTTCCTGATGGCGAAGGCGGCATACCCGCATTTGAAGAAGGCGCGGGGGCGGATCATCAACATTGGATCACTCGGCGGGATGCATCCCTGGTCCACGCACGCTCATTACTGCACCTCAAAGGCGGCGCTCCACATGCTCACGCAGACTCTGGCGAAGGCGTTTGCGCCTGAAATCAGCGTGAACTGCGTCGCACCCGGCATGATCGTAAACGGGGAAGTCGGCAATGGCTACGAGCACTTCCTGGAAAAGACGCCGATGAAGAGGAATGGAACTCCACAGGATGTAGCCGCAGCCGTGATGTTCTTTGCGACCGGGCCTCACTTTATCACGGGCCAGATCCTGGGGGTAGACGGCGGGCTGGGACTTTCGTCGTGACAACGCGCGTTCAAGAGAATGTGGAGGCGCGGGATTGTCAGCTTCGGCCAAAGAGTCGCGACAGCAGTCCGGGCCGGATGGTTTCATGCTCCGTCGGTTGATCCGGATGAGATAACGGCGCGGGGGCAATGGGCTTGCCCTCAAATGCAGCCAGCGGATTGGTTACACAAAGCCGCTCCGCGGTTTCGCGGCCAAACTTATCCGCAACTAGTGTGTAGGCTTTGCTCATAACGGGGGGGCGCGATTCGAGGTCATGCGCGTCGGTTGCGAGAAAGTGTGCCCGGCCCTGGTGAATTAACTGGATGCCTAATTCCTGCGCACGCTTGCCGAATCGCCCGGTGAGGGAGTTGGCTGTAATTTGCACGAGGCAACCCTGATCCAACCATTCCATCATGCGCGCGGGATTGTGCTGCAGCGTGAGATTTCTTTCCGGATGGGTGATGATTGGGCGCATGCCAGCAACCATCATTTCGTAGAAGACATCGGCCGTGTTCGGCGAAATCATCGTGTCAGGGAACTCGACGAGCAGGTAATTCAGGCCGTTCAGAGTGTACTTATGAGGGTGAGCGAGGGCGTCGTCGATGTTCTCGATGGAAAGATGAAAGTCGCAGCCCAGACCGAGTACGACTTTATCTCCTACCTGTTGCTTCAGCTTGGCGAGCCGCTCGGTGTTGACTTCAGGCTGGTACGGGAATCGCTCCACGGCATGGGGTGTGCAGACGATGTGAGTGATTCCGTCGGCCGCAGCCAACTGAACCATCTGCACGGAGGTTTCGAGGTCAGGTGAGCCATCGTCGACGCCGTAAAGCAAATGGTTATGGATATCAATCATGCCTGCGTCGCAAGCGCATCCACGAGCGATGCGAAAATGTTCCATCCATCGGCAGAGCCGAGCAGAACTTCACTGGAGCGGTCTGGATGCGGCATCATGCCGAGCACGTTGCGGCCTTCATTGATGATGCCGGCGATGTTGTCACGCGAGCCGTTGGGATTGGCGGCCGCGGTGATTTCGCCTGCCGGCGTTGCATAGCGGAAGGCGATGCGATCTTCTCGCTTGAGTGCAGCCAGGGTAGTGTGGTCGCAGAA
>JAJZKY010000813.1 GCA_021803885.1 Planctomycetota bacterium | reverse complement strand
CTGGCAACCCTGGGAAATGTGAAATAAGGCTTCTTTGGCGAGAAATCCCCCGGTGGGCGGCAAACCGCTCACACCAAGAGCCCCAACCATAAACAGCACACTGAATTCGAATCCTCCCAGGGTTGCCTTTAGACGGGACAAGAGACCGGATTGCGCCCGGTGGGAAGCAACGCCCGTAACAAAAAAGAGCAGAGCCTTATAAAAAGCGTGGGCCACCAGCAAGGTCCATGCAACCTGGGGAAATCCCAGGCCGACGGCCAGAACCATCATTCCCAACTGGCTGACCGTGGAAAAAGCCAGCAGCCTTTTGGCTTCTTGAGACCCCACCGCCCCGACACCCGCTGCCACCGCCGTGGCCCCGCCGATAATGATCAGGGCCGGAAGCACTCCTGGGGAGTGGCTGAGCACGGGGAAATACCGTATAAGAAGATAAGGGCCGGCCGCGACCATGGTTGCGGCGTGAATCAACGCGCTCGCAGGCGTCGGACCCGCCATGGCATCGAGCAGCCAGGAGATATTGGGCCCTTGCGCCGATTTGGCGGCTACGGCTACCACCAGCGCCCAGGCGACAAAAGGGGCGCCATGATGATTAATCTCCGTTATCGTGGTTTGTCCGTGACTAACCGACCATATCACAGCCAGAAGAAAGAACACATCCCCGATCCGCGTCACCAGCATTGCCTTGGAAGCGGCATAGCGCGCGTTGTCCTGGGTACGGAAGTAGCCCACCAGAAGATAGGAGCCGATACCCATGAATTCCCATCCAACAAACTGCGTAAACAGATTCGAAGCAAATACGGTTAACAGCATGGACCCGGTGAAGGCCAGCAACACCGACTGGAAGTAGCCTTGCCAGGGATTCCCGGCAAAATACCCCAGTGAATAGAATTGGGCAAGAACATTTACCAGAGCCGTCAACATCGCCATCCACCCCGGCAAAGTCCCTGCAGCGAACCCAAAGGGCATCCTATATCCGGGCAGGTGCAAAAACATCCAGCGTACTTCAAGGTAGGGAGCCAGCGCCACCGCCATGCTGGCCCCCAAGACCACCACAGACAGCACAGTCATGGTAACGGACAGGGTCCTGGACTTTAACCGGGAGGAGATCAGGGCGCCGGCTATCCCTGCCAGCAGCGGAGCGAAAATGACGAATACCAGCATACTATTCCCTCCCGTCCCGCAAGGTGCTAAAACGGGTGACATCAATTGTCTGATGCCTCTGAGCCAGTCTTAGCACGATAGATAGTCCGATCGTGGCTTCGGCTGCGGCCACGACGATGCTAAAGAGAACAAACACGGCCACATGCTGGCTGATCAGGTGTTGATCCGCCGCTAACAAAGCTGTCCAGTTGCCCGCGGCGAGGAGGATCTCGACACCCATGAACATCAACACGGCCTGGCGGTTTTTAATGATGATCCCGAGTCCAATCAAGGCTAAAATAACGGCAGGCAGATATGTCACGACGCCTCTCCTCCTTTCTGGGTTATGGCAATGGCCAGAGCCGCGACCAGGGCCAGCAGCAACAATACAGCCAGAACTTCCAGCGACAGGCCCTGACGCATCAAGAGCCAGCGTCCCAGAAGCTGTCCGGAGATGACGGGAGCGTGAAGGGGATAGGAACGAAAGCCGAGATAGCCGGCGACAGGAGACAGAATCCATGCTGCACGCCAGGAAGAGGACCAATCCACCGATGATTGCCCTGAAGGCGTCAGCATGACGACAAATAAGACCATGATCAGCACTCCGCCTCCGTAAACCAGGATTTGAAGGCCGCCTAACAAAGGACTTTTCAATTCCCAAAACAGAGCCCCCAGGCCCACCATAGTCAAGGTCAAGAGATATCCTGCCAAAAGCGGTTTTTTAGCGAGGAGAACGCCCACGGCAAAAGCCACGGTGATGGCCGTAGTGATTCCATAAATCTCCGGCATCACACTCACAGGGATTCCCCCCTCTCATAACTCAAATCCTCCAGCGTCCACACCAAATCATTGTGAGTGGCCGCCGAAATTTCGAACTCGGGACCCATCAGCAAACATTTGGGCGGGCAGGCTTCAACGCACAGATTGCAAAACATGCAAAGGTTGTAATCAATATCGAATTGTTCGAGGACAAACTTTCGGTCCTCCCCGCGGTAGCCCTTGATAGTCATGCAATTCACGGGACACACTCTGTCGCAGGCATGACATACCACGCAATCATCTTCAATAAGCCGGTGGGCTCCGCGAAATCGCGGGGGCGTGTAGGCGTGCTGCTCGGGGTAGGGACGAGTAACCGGCTGCCGAAATAGGTGAGTACCGGTCACCTTGAGCCCCTTCATCAAACCGCCGCCGATTTGTTTGACACGCATAGCAACTCCCTCCTTACCCTGATATCTTTTTCCGTTTTTTCTTTCTTTTCTGCGAATTATTGCGCCTCACCCCGTGCGGCCGACACCGGCAAGTCCGTGATCACAGATTCCAGGCCGCAATCCACAAGAGATTTAAAGAAGTTAAGGGAATGAGAACTTTCCATCCCAGCGCCATCAACTGATCTGCTCGAATGCGGGGCATCGTGGCTCTGAGCCAGATAATGACCGATACCATTGCCATAATCTTCAGCGCCACCAGCCATGTCGGGCCTCCGCCTAAATAAATCACGGCCATAAGCCAGCACAAGAGAAGAAGATGCGCATATTCGGAAACCACAAACAACGCAAACCGGACTCCGCTGTATTCCACGTGATATCCCGCAACCAACTCCGATTCGGCTTCCGCCAGATCAAAGGGTGGACGGTGAGCCTCGGCCATGGCAGCCACGAAAAACCCAATAGCTCCCAAAGGCTGTGTCAGAATATAAGGAAGATGATGCTGCTGCCACCAGGCCATCACGTTGAGATTCAGCGATCCGGCCGCCATGG
>JAJZKY010000812.1 GCA_021803885.1 Planctomycetota bacterium | reverse complement strand
GCCAGAATGTCGCGCACATGCTCCGGTGGATACCCCTTCTTCTTCACCAGCGCGGCAGAATCGGTCACCTCATTGCGTTCGATGTCATAGAGAAATACGCGATCGTTGATCAGGGCTTCGAGGTCTTTGTCCCGGGAACAGATGAAAATGCGACTTTCCCGCTCCGCAGGGTCATCCTGAATTCGCTTCACCACTGTCGCCACCACATCGTCAGCCTCATATCCCTCGACACGCAGAACGGGAATGGGGACTGCCCCGAGCATGGAAATAATGCGCTGAATCTGAACCGGCATGTCGTCCGGCATCGGGCTGCGCGTGGCTTTGTATTGGGCGTCAATCTGCTCCCGCTGACTCGATCCCGCATCCATGGCCACAGCCAGATAGGACGGTCGGCGAACGGCAATCAGCTTCAGCAGCGCGGAGATGAATCCGAAGGTGGCATTGGTCGGTTCACCTCCGGGACTTTTCAAATTCATCAGGGCAAAGTAGGCCCGGTAAATCTGGGCGTGGCCATCAATCAGGTAGATATCCCGGTTCATGCCACAAAAATACCCGATTTATGCCTTCCCTGCCGCCCATGATGGCCGCAGCCGGAGACGGCAGTTAAAACATCGACCGGAGCCCCGTAGCGATTCCGGTGATGATCATGATCAGTACCGAGAGTGCAAACATCGCCACCAGCGCAGTAAACAGCCATATCCCGATCACGACCAGTCGCGGTATGAGTTCCGTTTCCGGATTGCGCACCTCGCTCCAATCTTCGCGTATCCGGCCGAACATTTCCTTCAGCCACCAAAGCGCGAGAATGAAGAGTATCCCCTCAAATAGCATTCCCAGGGTAGGCATCGCCGATGCTCCTCCCGTGTCTTATGACCGGCACGCCGTTGGTGACCGCCCGCGGGCGCCCGAAGTTTCACATGCCCACGTGTGGCAGTCCCGCCGCTTTCCGCCATGTAGCCAACTGGCCCGTATGATAAGCCCGATGCGTCGGCAGTACGATCAGCAGATTGGCTATGGTGGGGAAATGTTTGGCCAAGTCCGCATCCGGCATCGGCTTCTGCAGATCGGCATCAGACACTTCGCGGATGTAGCCGGCAATCATCCCGACCGATTCCTTAAGCCCATTGATGTAAAATGCCTTGGCTTTGTAGAGTTTCGGCTCCGCTTTGGGCGTCGAGCCGATCCCGTAAATATCCCACCAGTTGGCATCGAGCGGTTCTTTAACGGATTTCCCCATCACGCCCGTAATCACCTTCTGTTCCAATCCGAGCAGATGGCCCAGCAGCCATGCCGGATGATTCATTCCCGCAATCGGCTGGGCCGTCATCTTCTCAGCCGGAATGTCCGCCAGCATCGGCATAAGCATTTTGTCCTGATGTTTTTCCAGCATGTCCGCTATGAGATTTTTAAGCATGGATGCACTCCTGAAAAAAGTATTCGGCTTACCATGACCCACACATCGAAGTTCATTTCCCGCCGCAGCGCCCCTTCACCCGGGAGAGTATGTGTTGCCATCCCATGGTAACTCCCTCGCGATGTTCCGGCAAAATTTCGCCCATCGCCCGGTGCACCACCACCAGCCGTGTTCCACCGCCAACTTCCGTGAGCCGGAACTGCACATGCGACGCCACCGGGTACGACATGAACATCGGCCCGCAGAGTTCCAGCAGCGTAGGCGGTTTGATCACCTGCACATGGCCCCACCAGTGACCGGTATTATTCCCCGTATCGCGATACCACCGCCCGCCGGGCCACGGTTCAAGTTTTGTCGGTACGGGCGTCCCGTCCGGTCGATCAAGGCCCGAGCTGATCTGTTCCAGCAGGGCATCGAATGTGACGGATGTCGGCGCCTGAATAAATATCTCCTTTTCAACATGCAGCAGATACCGTTCAGGCCATGTGATCGTTTCCATAAATAAGTACTCCCAAAAATCCTGCGCAAAGCGTTATCAAACATTAATCCCGCCGCTTTGTCATGCGGGCTTTTTCTTCCGCGCGCTGTTTGATCCGCACCAGCTGGTGCTTCCAATATTCTTCAAATGTCGCTGTCCATTCATGAATCTCCCTGAGCCCCGCCGCGTCGAGGTGATAATAATGCTCGCGCCCGCGCGCCTCCGACTGCACCAGTCCGACGCGATGCAGCACGGCAAGATGCTTGGAAACCTGCGGCTGCCGCCAGCCGAGCTTTTCCGCAATGGCGTTGACCGTTCGGGCGCCGCTCCGAAGCAGATTCATCAGTTCACGCCGCTTGGGTTCCGCGATCGCATTAAAAACATCGAAAGTCGTGGGTGTTCGAGCCATGACGTTATTATATTCCATTATTGGAATATGTCAAGTGGTGCAACACCATCGGTGGGGGAGGGTACTCCTGCGTCTGATCACAGCTCTTCCCCGCCTGGGCTTCGACTTACCGCAGCGTATGATTATGGAAGCTCAATATCCCCCGCACTGGCGTTCGTCCGCACCTGCTCCACCGATTTGCACCCCGGAATCACCGCCGTTACCGCCGGATTCTTCAGGCACCATGCCAGCGCCCACTGCGACATCGTCATCCCGACGGGAACCTCGTCGCGGGCGATCCTCTCCACTTCGGCCAGACGTGCTTCACGCAGGGCCCGGTCATGACCCGCCCGGACATCGTCCGCCGGGAACTCAACCCCCGGCTTGTATTTGCCACTCAGCAGACCACTGGCCAGCGGAACCCGTGCCAGCACACCCACATTCTGGGCCTTGGCGCTCGGCAAGACTTCCTTTTCCGGGGCACGATCCAGTCGATTATAAATGACTTGTAATACTTCAATCCCGCGGGCGGAACATTGTCCCGTCTGATGCATATTCGTATTTTTGGATATCGATACGCCGATGTGACGGATTCGCCCCGCTCGCTGCTGTTTTTTC
>JAJZKY010000811.1 GCA_021803885.1 Planctomycetota bacterium | reverse complement strand
TCCGGCGGGATGAACAATGGCAAGTGCCTTGGGTACGGCGTAGACAAGCACACCGAAGAGTGTCAGAAGGAAGAGACCAACTCCGTAGAGCGGGAGCAGTGCGGTGCTGAACCTGACTGTCCTGGCGTTCTTGGAGCTGAGTACACCATTGATGGCATGGGGATATAGATAGAGCTGGAGAGCACTCAGAACGAAGAGGCTGACGTAGGCGTTCGTCAGGGTAGGTGAAAGCGTGGCAAACGATACTTTGGGAGCAATTGTGTGTGCGGACTGGAAAGCTGCCGCGAATCCTCCGTTTATCTGCGTCGGGACGTAGATGATTACAGCAAGGACTGTAGTCAATATGATTACATCTTTCATTATGGCAGTGAGCGCAGCGCCGCGCAGTCCGCTGACAAAGGTGAAAACAGCCAGCACGACAAAGGAGATTATCAGAGCCACTTCGCTTGTTCCAGCCAGAGTCGTCGGGAAGTATGGCTCGAGCATGACTATCAGGACTGCTCTCATCCCCACTATCTGCAGTGCAATATAGGGCAGTTCAGCTATTATGCCTGTGGCTGCGATCGCAATCGCGAGTGTTTTGCTGTTGAACCTTTCTTTGACAAAGTCGACCCCTGTGATGTAGTGCTTTTGCCTTGACATCTTCCAGAGGGTGACCATAACAATCATAGCAACTGCGAAGGTTGACATTACATATGGTGTCGCATATGCAAAGATGGCTCCCGACGCGAAGGCTGCAGACGGGACTGCTATGAATGTGTATGCGGTGTAGAGATCGGCTCCTACCAGAAACCATGCAAGATACGGACCCAGTTTTCTTCCTGCCAGCGCCCACTGGCCAAGGTCGGACAGATCGCCCTTTCTCCAGTACGCTGCCGCGAAGCCCAGAAATGTGAAAACAGTAAATAGGGCAAGGAACACGATGATCGTTACAAGAGCCATTACGCATCCCTCCCGTCCTTGTCGCCTCTGTCAAGTATGAGTGCAGCGGCAAGGTACATAAGTGCGGCTATGAACAGCCACAATCCCTGGAACCACCAGAAGAATGGCAGTCCAAAGAGCTGCGGGTTCAGTTTGTTATACAGTGGCACATCCAGCAGGACTGCCGTTGGTATAATCAACAGCAATGCGGCTGGTATGTAAGATGCTTTGACCATTGTTTTTTTAGCCCCCTCAACTGCACCCTGAAAGCCTTTACCGCTCATAAACCTTGCTGAAGGGGCATTCAATTGGCTTCTGCCCTTATGAAAACAGACATTGTGCGCGCAGACTCAGGTGCTGCCTTTTCGGGGGAAAGCGGCGCCGCAAGTGCAATGATAGACTGAGGAGACGAATAGGAACTTGACGCCCTGATGCGCCTTCATCAGCTGCCCACAGTACCGACAGACAATCTGCATTTTACCTGTCACCGTGGGTGTAATGGCAGTTCCCGGCTAAAATCCTGTGCGAACATGATTTCACATGGCAGCCAATCCATTCGACGATTGCGAGATATGCAAAGCGCACGCGCTGACTGTGAATGTCTGTTTAAGCCCTGTCACCTGACACTGAAATGAGTTGCCCAGCTTCAGGCTCCGCAGCCGCAACCGCAACCGCCGCCGCCGCAACCGCAACCAGCGCCGTTATTGACCTTCAGGTTAGGGTTGTTGATTGTGAAACCGCCGCCGTCGAGCGACTCGACGTAGTCTATCTGCGTCCCGTCCAGATGGTCTGCGCTTTCCTTGTCGACAACGATCTTGATGCCGTTCTGGGCCATCTCAATGTCCTGTGCAGGGTCCGAATTCTCATCGAATGCCATCCCATATCTGTAGCCGTGATCGGCTGCAGTAAGGTATACCCTGAGCAGCAGGTCATGGGAGTCCTGCTGTGAAATCAGCGACTTCACCTTGTCACATGCTTTGTCAGTCAACACCAGATTGACCATACTAACGACCTGCACTTTCGATTAAAGTAACGATATTTAAAGTTTCAGAAGCGATTGCGGCTACTGTGCCCTTCCGGCTTTATAAGTCGGGAAGGAAGGGACAGGCACTACGGACAGACATTACAGGAAGCGGTGCCAGCAGGGAGGAGCATTCACCTTTTCACCAGTATGACAGTTGAGGTGTGTGCAACAACAGTGCCATTTTTTGTCGTCCGTTTATGCAAATCCTCCGTTGCAGCAGCAACCTCCATATCGCTGAATATTTCCGTGAGAATATCTGTGCCCATGAAATCATGGCTGGAGGCGAAGTCGATTGCTTCTTCTATTCCAAGTCTGTCGAGCGGCCCCCTTTCCTCCACACCGATGGAACCGCCATTCTTTAAAAGCCTGGTTATCCCCGGGCCAAGCATCTTCAGTCTGTCTGCTGAGTACCCCTGGAATGCGTTTCTGGAGTATATGAAGTCGAATGCCTCATTAACAAACGGGAGGTGGAACATATCAGCCAGGACTCCATTGAATCCCTTCCTCCGAGAAGCTCGTTCCACAGCGGATGGGCTGGCGTCGGCGCCGACATAGAACACACTGCCGCAACCTGATGAAGCGGCCATGTTAATCAGGTGGGAATAGGTTCTCCCCGTCCCGCTGGCGATCTCAAGAACATCACCCACGGAATGCATGCGTTCCATGAACCAGAGTTCAACTGTGGACGAAAGCGGATAACCGCCGATGTCGCGACCGGATGAATGGTAGTTTTCCCAGAAGGTTATGATAGATTCTCTCCCGCCTTCGGGAAGACGCGCATTCAACTTCCCCCCGGTCCTCATCCTTCACCGCTTCGTTTCAGGAGCAGGAGCGTGTCCCCGGCCTGGACTGGTTCCGCTTCCTTGCCTTCGGTGTAGTAGGAGTGCTTGACATCAAATGCATCCTTCTCAACAGTCATGATTCCGCCCTTCCACCTGATTAGCATGTTGCCTGACC
>JAJZKY010000810.1 GCA_021803885.1 Planctomycetota bacterium | reverse complement strand
CTTCGCGCTGCTTCCCTGTGGGTAGATGACTCTCCATATTCAATCTTATCCGCAAATTAGTGCGCAATGGTAGCCGGGGCACCTCGCCGGCGCTCCTGACGCAGATGCGGGTCATGCGGCCGCCCGTTCTTGAGGAAGCGCTAGATCTATGGGCCGGACGCCACCATGACCAGGGCGAGCGCTACGCAAGCCGAGTGGAGCCCATACGCCCGACGGATAATCAATCAGACTTTGGCATTAAACTCCTCCAGCCGACCGTTGGAAATGCCGTACTCTATGGCCTTGAGAGTCATGTCTCGATGGTTGCACACGTGACGAAGGAAGCCAGCCGTGAACGACGAACCCGCGAGCAGTAGCGATCCAGCAACGTAGCATCCTCTTCCCGCGTGTGGTCGCCTGCGGAAGATCTCGCAAAACTGCTTCTTCATCGCGTAGGACCGCCACAGAGCGCCCCCTTGCCCTCGCAGTGCCGCGAGCTGGATCCTCGGGTTCTCGCTCAGAGTGCCGGGTTTCTTGAGCAGGGCCCCGCGCGCCTCTTTGAACGACTTGGCGTACTGCGGATCCGATATACCTCGGAGTTGCTGCCAGAGCTCCCGTCGAACGTCGTCAAATGCCTCACTGACGAGTTTGACGAGGTGAAAAGGATCGGCACACACCACCGCCTGTGGCGCATGCCGTTCATTCCGGAAGGACTTGAGAAGCGCCGGGCCCAGATCCATGCTTACTGCCTCAATCTGAGCGGGGTGTTCCGTGCCCACTTCGTCGAAGAACCTGTTGGGTGTCGCGGCGTCCTTGCTCCTGGCTCCACACACTACGCGGCGGCGGTCCTGGTCGACGACCAGGGTCAGATACTTGTGGTGCTTGCGCCAACTGATTTCATCGATGCCAATGCGGAACAGTCCACTGAGCCGCTGAGCATCCAGATCAGTTGCCACCATACGCCTACACACGCACCCCACCGTGCGCCACGACTCCCAGTACAGTCGGCACACTGCCGTCTTGTCCATGCGCGTCACCTGCCAGGTGATGAGATCGTCCAGATCACGGGTGAGATTGGTGCCCTGGGGAGCGAACGGCGCGCCTTTGGTCACCACGCCATGCGTGGGACACCGCAGTCGCCACAATGACGCTCGTAGTTTGAGCTGCCACACACTCCGTCCAGGTGCCACCAGCTCGGTATCACCGGCCGTGCGTCGTAGCGTGCTCTGGTCGAATGTCGGCAGTGAGGACAAATGAGGCGGCGCCGCCGTATGGCCCGCTTCACTGACACCATGTTGAGAGTGAACTCGCCGGACGTCACCGTCACACCGCCAAGGTACAAAAGACGCTTAAATGCAGTAGTGATGCGCGTGGGGCGGGGCTTCCAGAATCATTGGTTTTAGCAGCTCAGATTCTGTCTCTCAAACCGTGCGCATCCCACTCGGCCCCAAAACAAACCCAATCCCTTTCCTCTGCCTCATGATTCCGCTCTCGCCCACTCACAATTTGCTCATAAGAGCTAATCTTTGGAGTTTCAGTGTCAGGAATAGTAGCTAAGAGCCAGCCCTGCTCGATCCAGAAGACAGACTGCCAGCCCACGCATCCCGGACTGGAGAGCCTAGTTTTGGTTCCTCAGCGGGCATCCTTATCACATGGAAGGACCACACAGAAGGACTCCAGCGGGCACCTCTCCCGAGGAGCCCACTGGAGTCCCCTCCTGTCCTGACCCTTACGATCAACTAATGGGGCTCATGCCCACCACAGGTGCATTGAGATATTGCCCTCCCATTGACCCATATCCCGCTGCATCACCAAAGGGGAAGATCCCACCGTCGGCGGCCACTAGCCAGTAGCCCCTGCCATCTGCGGTCGATGCCATACCGACAATGGGCTTGTTTAGATGTTTGCCTACCATCGACCCATACCCTACAGCATCACCAAATGAGAAGATCCCACCGTCGGCGGCCACCAGCCAGTAGCCCCTGCCATCGGCGGTCGATGCCATGCCCACGATGGGCGAGTTAAGATGTTGTCCTCCCAGCGACCCGTATCCTGCGGCATCACCAAAGGGGAAAACTCCACCGTCGGCGGCCACCAGCCAGTAGCCCCTGCCATCTGGCGTTGCCACAATGCCCACAACAGGTGCATTCAGGTGTTGCCCCCCCATGGATCCATATCCCGCGGCATCCCCAAACGGAAAAACCCCACCGTCTGCGGCTACCAGCCAGTAGCCCTTGCCATCCGGCGTCGACGCGATGCCCACAACGGGCTTGTTTAGATGTTTGCCTGCCATCGAGCCGTATCCCGCAGCATTGCCAAAGGGAAAAACCCCACCGTCTGCGGCCGTCAGCCAGTAGCCCTTGCCATAGGGGGTTGAGGCCATCCCCACAACAGGTGCATTGAGATGTTGACCTCCCATCGACCCATATCCAGCAACACTGCCAAAGGGAAAAACACCACCATCAGCGGCCACCAGCCAGTAGCCAGAAGCAACCGAGAAGGCGGTGCTCGCCTGTGTCGGCATATGAGTCGCATCACCGGAGTATGTTGCCAGTACCGGATAGCTGCCGACCGCCAGAGTCGTGCTCGTTCCACAGTGTGTTGTGGGGAGCGTCGCGGTGCAAAGCGTTGCAGATCCAGATGTGAATGTCACCGTACCAGTCGCTCCGGATGGAATACCCGTCTCCGCAAGTACCGAACTGGTCCCATACGCCACCGTGGAAGGGGTAGCACTCGCCGTCATCGTAGTCGTACTCTTCGTAACCGCCAGACTGGTAGTGGCGGTTGCGCCGGTATGATTCGCATCACCGGAGTATGTAGCCAGTACTGGATAATTGCCAACCGCCAGAGTTGTGCTCGTTCCACAGTGTGTTGTGGGGAGCGTCGCGGTGCAAAGTGTTGTCGATCCAGATGTGAATGTTACC
>JAJZKY010000809.1 GCA_021803885.1 Planctomycetota bacterium | reverse complement strand
TCTTTTCCTCGATCATGGCTCATATTTCCCAGATTGCTATTACGATTATGCAAATTTAGTCACAGCAGCCGGACACTCCGCGATCGCAACCGGCGCTTACACGGACGGCAACGGCATCGCCAGCAATGCATGGTGGGACCTGGCCCGCAACAACAAGCGGCCCATCTCTTCTGTCGAAGACCCCCGCTACAGCATCGTCGGTCTTCCCTCGACCGCTTCGCCGTCTGCGCGCGAGGGTGCTTCGCCGCGCAATTTGCTGGCCACCACCATTGGCGATGAAGTCCGCCTGGCCACCAAGGGAGAAGCCAAGCTCTTCGGCATTTCGCTGAAGGATCGCGCCGCAATCCTTACCGCCGGCCACACCGCCAACGGCGCCTTCTGGATTGATCCGCAAAGCGGCATGTTTGTTACGTCCACCTACTACATGCCCTCTCTTCCGGATTGGGCAACGACGTTCAACCAAAGCGATTTCGCTGCCCAGGCTCGAACCGCTGCAGGCGTCTCCGCCAATGCACCGTTTTTCTCTTCCGTCGGCCCCACCGACGCCGCCATTCAATATGAGCTCAACTTCGCCCAGGCATTGATCCAGGGGGAGAATCTCGGCGCCGGAAACGTCACCAACGTTCTGACCATCAGCATCTCCTCGACAGATATTCTGGGTCATCGCGTCGGCCCCGACTCCCCGGATCAACGGCAATTGGTCGACCAGCTCGATGGCAATCTGGATCAATTTTTTACCTGGCTCGATCACAATGTTCCTGGCGGCCTCAACAACATATGGCTGGTACTGACGGCAGACCACGGAGTCGCACCCGTTCCATCGACAGCCCAGCAATTGGGAATTCCGGCGGCAACAATTTCGATGGAGCCTTTAATCAACGCGTTGAACAAGAACATGAACGAGCGCTTTTCTCCTGGCCAGGACCTGGAGTATTTGCTGCCGGACCAGGATTTGCCGTATATCGCGTTGAACATTCCAACATTCGAGCGTGCCGGCATCAATGAGTTTGAAGCTGAGCGCGCAATTCAGGATTCTATTCCCGCGGCTGTCGCCAGCCTGGATGCTTCCGCCAATATGCCGGATTCCGCGGTTCAGCCCAGCGCAAAACGTGTGCCGCCGCAGCCGCGCGTCTTCCGGACCTTTACACGACTCCAATTGGCATCTTTGCAACCTGGATTGCCGCCGACTGAATTTGGCCGCCTCGTGGCCCACAGTTACTCGCCCAACGGCGGCTGGTATGTCATGCTGATTCCCGATGCCTACCAGGTACCAGGTTCCGGCCAGGGTGCGACCCACTTTTCTCTCTATTCTTATGACCGTCATGTGCCGCTTGGCTTTTACGGATCCGTTTTTACCCCGGGAACGTTTCACGGGAGAGTAGAACCCGTCGATATTGCGGCGACACTCGCATCGCTGCTAGGCGTCAATCAACCCTCGGCAAGTATCGGTCATATTTTGGCCCAGGCGATTCATCCGGAAGTCGTAGTGAAACCCACGCGCGAGGAACTGCGGCGAAAGAGACGCCACGAAACCTTGCACCCGACCCAAGCCAAAGCTCCGGCCGCAAAGACGCTAACGAGGGCGCGACCAACGAAACAAGCTCCAGCCCCATCGCCGCGACACGCCGCACCTGTGCCTCCGGGTACGCAGCCATGACAAGGAGTCCAAAGCCAGATCTGCGAGTAAAGTTCTGCGGAATCGAGTTGCGCAACCCGGTCATCGCCGCCAGCGGAACCTTCGGCTACGGAGTGGAATTTGAAGATATCGTAGCGCTCAATACAATTGGCGCATTTGTCACCAAGGGTCTTTCAAAAGAGCCGATGCCTGGCAATCCCCCGCCGCGCATCATTGAAACCGCAGCCGGCATGTTGAACGCCATTGGGTTGCAGAACATGGGTGTCAACGCCTTTATTGAGCAGAAGCTGCCGGCAATTCAGAAACTTTCCTGCCCGGCGATCGCAAACGTATTCGGTAGCTGTATCGAAGATTATTGCGCGGTCATGGAAACGCTCAACACTGTCGAAGGAATCGTCGCGTATGAACTGAATGCATCCTGCCCGAACACAGAGCGTGGCGGCATGGTCTTCGGAACGGACGCGACGGCGCTCTATGAACTGGTATTACGCGCCAAACCGCTGGCGCGTCGGCCGCTCATTGTTAAGCTCTCCCCCAATGTCACCAGCATCGCCGACATGGCGCGCGCCGCAGCCGACGCCGGAGCGGATGCCCTTTCCCTGGTGAACACATTTCTCGGAATTTCCATCGATGCAATAACGCGTCGTCCGCGCCTTGCCAACATTACCGGTGGACTTTCCGGTCCAGCCATCAAGCCGTTGGCGCTGCGCATGGTCTACCAGGCCTCGCGCGCCGTTTCCATTCCTGTGCTCGGCATGGGGGGAATCGCAACAGCGGAAGACGTAATTGAGTTTTTGCTGGCAGGCGCCACTGCAGTCCAGGTAGGTACCGCCAGCTATGCCGACCCACGTGCGGTGGATCGGATTGCCAACGGATTGCGAGACTGGTGCCATCGCCACCATGTCGACAAGCTTGCCAGCTTGACCGGCACCATGGACGTGACACCCGATGAAATTCGCTAGAATCAATTTTTTCTGAAGCGGGGTGAGTAGCCATCGCAGGCCGTCTCTGGAGAAGATTGACGGTTAGTGTAGCCAGATTCCAAATGGAGTCATTCTGAATGGATGTCGCCGGAGTCGCCGCGGCGACGAGTGAAGAATCCAGACAACATGCGCCTGGTACGTGCTGCCATTACCCTGTGGGTTCTTCGCTTCGCTCAGAATGACTCATTCCCAAAATGATTACACCAACTGTAAATCAGCGTTAGCCGCGATATCTCACACGGATCGATTTCATCGGACAGCTCGGCGGTCTGATAGGGCAGAAGGG
>JAJZKY010000808.1 GCA_021803885.1 Planctomycetota bacterium | reverse complement strand
TTTTGATTGCGAACTGCAGTGGCTGTACCGGCCCAGGTGCGCCGCGCGAAGGCGAAGCGGCGGCTTTGCCGAGTGGGTAGTGGATAGAAAGTTGACAGTAGATTCTCGATTTTTTGCGTTGGGCCGTGGTGTGTGGGGATATTGAGCGCGTCCACCGCCGCCTGTGCCTGCGCCTTGGTGACGTCCATGGCGGCCGAGGGTGGTGAGATTTGCGGCAGCCCATTGCCCGCCAGCCCCTCCGTATCCAGATTCCCCACCGGCGAGGAATTCACAAAACCGTAAAGATTGATTCCACCCCGATACCCGACCGGATCGCGGGTAAGCCAGCGGCCGAGGGTCACGCCGCGGCGATGGCTGCGGGTTGCCGGTACTCGGCTTTCGGCATTGCGGCGGTGGACGCGGCTGTCCGGGCAAGTGCCGGTCTCGCCGCTGCACCCTTCACTGGAGCATTCGGGCATCGGAATTTCATTTATCGCGACCATAACACGGCCTCAAAATGGAACAGCTGATGGAATCATAACGCGCCAGGGCGGTGGGCGGAAGTCGCCGCCTGAATTCACCCATCCACGGCGTTTAACAGCATTTGACAGCAGCCCACACCCCCTTTTTAACAGGCGGCTGTCCATAACATTTGGTATTTACGCCGGAGTCTTGCCAGAGCCTGCGGCTACGCGATCATAGAGTGCGTCGGGAGCCAAATCAGCCCCGTTTGGCCAACACACCACGCCAAACTCATCCACATATACCTGGGCAAAAAGTTTCTCACTGCGCAGTGGCTCAAATACCTCCCCAAATAATCGGCTCGACAAATCCACGTCGCCCCGGAGGCCATCTTCAAACTCGACCTCGAGCCTGAAGCCGGAGATCGCACGTGCAAGTTTTACTCTTTTATTGTTGTCCATCGCTGATTACTCCAGTGGATCGATCTGCCTCAGTGGTTTGTGTTCTACCGCCAAAGCCCAGTCAGTCGACAGTTCCTGCCGGTGCAAGGCCGCCCACTCAAAGCACCATCGCTATGGCCCTTCGCGGCAGACGGCCATCGCGAACTTCCAGCGTATCAATCAGGACCACAACTGAATGTTCCTGATAGTAGGCGTGAAAATGAGGTGGGGCATGATCATCGTAGTACATCCGGATGATGATCCCAAAAAATAAGCTGATGGTCGGCATTATGTCGAATCCACAATCTTCAGTTGCCATCCTGCGAAGACGCCCTGCCCGGACCGGCCAACGCAAAGACAGCGAAGACATTTTACCCCATTCTCAAAAATGCCTACAAATGCCCTGATACCGTTTATTGGAAGCTCTGCGATCCCGCCGGGACACCCGATCGGGTCGCGGAAGGCCGGTGGGCCGGCTGCGCCGGCAGAAAGGCGAAAGTAGAAAGTAGACAGGTGAGCATGCATGGGTCGTGCGAGGCACGACGGTAAGTGCTCTTTTTACCGCAGGGTACGCAGGCGAACGCAGAGGTTCAGGTTACTGGGGCCGTGGGCCAGCGATCGCGACGATAACCCGGCCTCAAAATGGAACCGATGCCAAAATGATAACGCGCCGGAATGGCGAGCGAATGCCCCCGCCTGATTGCATCCATTCATGGCTTTGGGCAGTGGCCCAAGCCCCTTCCTTCGTGGCCGTCCCTAGTACTCTTGCCTCCGGGCAACTCCTGCGAATAACCCCCGCATTCGCCGGGCGAAAAACAGGATGCAGATCACGAGGATCACAATAATAGTGCACACGACCTGTGACAATCTCCGGTCCCGCTCTCGCTTGGCAGCCTGGAGTCGCCGACCTATGGAAGCAGATGCCGCAGCAAGTTTCTCCGCCCGTTTTCCAGCGGCGAGGAGTTCACCGGCGCCGCTATGGCGCGCCATGAGCGTGTTGATCTGATCCTGGGCATTGGATAGCCGTGTCAAGGAGGCTTCGTTTATTGCCGTGTCGTGATCGAGCCTCCGCTGCGCCGGATACAGCCGCACAGCCAAAAACAGGACCAACGCAAGCGCCGCTATGACAGACACGAGGAAATAAAACCGTCGGTATCGGTGGTCGAACCGAGGCCAACGGGAGATTTTGGCCTGTGTTGGCGTTCTCGGCCTCGGATTACGCGGTGAAAGCAGCCAAACTAACCGGACCGCAGCCAACTGCAAGCCAACCCAGGCCGCGAAGGCCATTATGGCAAAAATGCTCAGTTGGCCATGCGGGAAAAATATCAGCCCGAAAAAAACGCTTATTTGCCCGTCCATTAGCATGGAAAGGCTGACGTTCGGTGACGAAAATATCCATACGCCGAGCAAATAGGTGAAAAATAGCGAGCAACAGATGGGCAGAACAAAGGCCGACAGCCGAGGGTGCCCCTTTATTGCCCTCGACAGGCCGCGACGTAATGGTGCAACAACAGTCACGATAAGCGCGATTATGACCGAGCAGGCAATGATCCAGAAAACCGACCACAGGAGAAAACCCCTGTAGTGCCCTGCGGAAATGGCGGCTCCTTGATTGACCAGATAGAAAATGTGATCCAATGCGTATTCCTCACTGACGGTGTGATCGGTGGCGGCAACTGAGCGTTTCAGGGCCTGTCAACCGTTAACCCAGATCGTACCTCAACCCGCATTTGCATTTACAGCTTGCCAGGGCCTTCGTGTAGCCCCTGAGCGCAGACGCAACACGGGCGGCATAAAGCGCTCTGGTCATTGGGGTATAGTAATCTGAAAGCGGGCCTGCCCTCGTATACGCAGCAACGAGCGCTTTACTAATTGCCGACAGGACATCGTAGGCGGCGCCAAGCCCTGACGCCGCACCGTCTGACACTCATATGGGAAGCGATTATCCAACGCGCCGCGGCCAAACGCCGTGGATGGCTGCAATCAGGCGGCAACTTCCGCGCCCCGCCCCGGCGCGTTATGATT
>JAJZKY010000040.1 GCA_021803885.1 Planctomycetota bacterium | reverse complement strand
CTTCTTCATCTTCATCGAGGTCCTGGTGGCCTCCAGCATCGTACAGATAACCGGAATGCCTTCCGCCGCCGTGGAATATGACTCAGCGGAGGCGACGGTGTTGGCCAAGCGCCGCCGTGAGGAAGACGAGGACGATCTGGAAGAGGATGAAGAGGACCTCGATGAAGATGAAGACGAGGATGAGGATGAAGACGAGGATGAAGACGACCAGTTCGAAGATGATGATGTTGGCGGCACGTATGAAGATGATGATCTGGATGATGAAGATGAAGACATCTTCTACGATGAAGATGAGGATGAATAATCAGGCCGCCGGAAAGACTGGTATCCCGTGGACACAGTTGTGGTAGCTGCCCCGCCCCTGGAACAATCTATACGCGCGCTGATTGAATTGGCGGTAGGCGAAGATTTAAGTATGGTGCCGGCGGCTGATAATAAATCAAGGCCGGAGGCGGTGGCGCTGGACCGCACCGTGGCTTTGACCATCCCGTCCGATCTGACCGCCACGGGGAAGATTGTGGCGCGAAAGCCGGGAGTGATTTGCGGCACGTTTCTAATTCCGGCGATACTGGCACATTATGATCGCCGCCTGCAAAGTCAGATTCATATTGCCGACGGACATAATGCTGCGGCGGGTGCGGCTATCGCACATATCAGCGGTCCGGCGGGAGCACTGCTGGCCGCCGAGCGCGTGGTGCTGAATTTTCTGGGACATCTTTCCGGCATTGCCACGCTGACGAGTTATTACGTGGCGGCCGCCGGCGGAAAAAACCGCGTAGACAACAAACCCCTGGTATGTGATACGCGCAAGACTACGCCGGGCTGGCGGACTTTGGAAAAATATGCGGTACGGTGCGGTGGCGGCATCAACCATCGCATGGGGCTGTATGATGGCGTAATGCTCAAAGATAACCATCTTTCAGCCCTGCGCCATCAATCCGGAGCCTCTTTATCTGTTGCGGATATAACGCGAAATATACGCGGGCATTTGCCGCCGGGCATCAAGCTGTGGTTGGAAGTTGATACGCTGGAGCAGCTGCGGGAAGCGTTGCCGGGAGCGGCGGATATTATTCTGCTGGACAACATGAATGTAGAGCAGTTGCGACAGGCGGTATTATGGCGCAATGCCGTCCGGCCGGGCGGTCCGCCCTTATTGGAAGCTTCGGGCGGCGTTACGCTCAGCACCATCGCGGCTATTGCCGCCACCGGCGTGGATCGCATCAGCGTCGGGGCGATAACCCATTCCGCCCCCGCTTTAGATTTAGCTATGGATTTTACTGAACATGACTGAACCAATGGTTGATGTATCTCTGGAAAAGCCAGACCGCGCCAAATTCAGCGCGGAGGAAGCTCAGACGGTTCTTAAGGTACTGACCAAACTTTACAACAACGGCATGGTTTCGCACCAAGATCTGGCCGCGACGGGACTGGACATTCACGATATTAGTTTTGCACTATCCATTCTGCGATCGGGAGGATGCGAACTTGTTGTTGGGGATATGGGCGTACACCTGGTTCGTCTGGGTTTTGCGTTCGTACCGCTGATGCTGGAGATCATGCTGAGTCAGGAGAAAATTGATATTTCAGTCCGGTCGTTTGTGGAAACGGGAAGTACCAATGATGAATGTTTTGCCGCCGCGGCTCAGGGTTTTGATAGACCGCTGGCGGTGTTGGCCAACATGCAAACCAGAGGCCGGGGCCGGCGTGGCCACCGATGGGAAGCCAAGGCGGGGCAGTCGGCATTGGTATCGCTGCTTTTACCAGCGCGGGAATTACCCATAGAAACCTTATCGTTAGCCGCCGGGTTGGCGGTGGCGGAAAGTATCACCAAAATGACGCATCGTACCGTGGAGCTTAAATGGCCCAATGACGTGTTAATTGATAACCGCAAAATTGCGGGCATTCTCATTGAAACCCGTCCTAATGTGAAAAATCCGGCGTTGACGGATTACGTCATAGGTGTAGGGGTTAATGTCATGCAAACCCATAAGGATTTTCCGCGTGAATTGGCAAAACAGGCTATTTCCCTGGGAATGATTAATCGGGGTGAATGGGACATTTCCAATGTCATCATGGCCCTTCTGGAAGACCTGCACCGCCGGTGCAATCCACTGGCCTCCGGTGATGAAATTGTTCCGCTCTGGCGGGCTCGCTGCCAGATGCTGGGACGGCACATCCGTATCGCGCATGCCGGCAGCGTCTTGGAGGGAACCGTGGCGGATATTGATCCTCTGGAAGGATTGATCCTGCGTGACCAGCACGGCCTGAACCATGCCTGTCTGGCATCGCAGACCACTATTTTATCCCCATAAGCCAAGCCTTCTCCGCCGGCGATCGGTATGGGCCTGTGAACACCGGCTTAGGAATGAGATCATCATAACTTCCACAAAGAGGTTGTGTCGGTTGGTGCGTGAATTCCGGTGCATGGTCCGTCAAATAGCCACCGGCTATGCCGGTGGTGGAGTATTCAATGGTCATGCCAATCGGGAAGTTATTATGGTCCCATTCCTTAGGATTGGTGCAGGCTTAACTTCGGTTTTCCACCGCCGCGGATGCCAACCGGCTGCAGATATCCACCATGCGGCGGTACGAATCCGGTATAGTCATATCGGCAATCAGTCTTGATCAGCAGCTGACGAGAAATTACCGGTTCAGGTTGTACCCTCCGGGTGAGTGCGGTGAGGCGCTCAAGGCAACTCGGTATGTCCCATGAGGTACAGGTCGCATTGCCGCGCTGCGCCACGGCCCTCATGGATGGCCCAGACCACCAGGGACTGACCTCGACGGCAATCACCGGCGGCAAAGACCCCTTCAATGGATGTGGCGTATTGGCCATAGTCGGCTTTGAAATTGGATCGCGCATCGGTCTCCAGCCCCAGCCGTTTGGCAATGGTATCTTCGGGCCCCAGAAAACCCATGGCCAGAAGTACCAGATTCGCCGGCCATATTTTCTCGGTACCGGGAACTTCCGCCAGGCAGAATTTGCCATTGGTGCCGGTCCACTGCACGTCAATGGTTTTAACGGCCCGGACATGACCATGCTCATCACCCATGAATTCCCTGGTCAGCAGACAATAATGGCGCGGATCATTACCGAATCGCGCCGCCGCTTCTTCGTGACCATAATCGGTGCGCAACACTCTGGGCCATTGCGGCCAGGGATTATCAGGCGCACGACAGACCGGTGGGCGCGGCAGAACTTCAAAGTTCACCAGGCTCCTGCAGCCATGGCGCAAAGAGGTACCAATACAATCGGTGCCGGTATCCCCGCCGCCGATGATGATGACATCTTTAGCCTTGGCCGAAATATAATGGCCGTCGCGTAAATTGGAATCCAGCAGGCTTTTGGTGTTGGCACTCAGAAAAGGTACGGCCAGGTGAATGCCCTGCAGTTCTCGTCCGGGCACTTTGAGGTCCCGCGGCTGGGTGGCGCCACAGGCCAGAATCATGGCGTCGAATTCATGCATCAATTCATGCACATCCACATGGACTCCCACATGGATATTGACGACAAACTTCACACCTTCCTGTTCCATGAGCCGGGTGCGACGCTCCACGACGGCGAGTTTATCCAATTTCATGTTGGGAATACCGTACATGAGCAAACCACCGACGCGGTCCGAACGTTCAAAGACCGTCACCGCATGTCCGGCTTTATTCAGCTGATCCGCGGCGGCCAGACCGGCGGGACCGGAACCAATCACAGCGACTTTTTTACCCGTGCGTATGGCGGGAGGCCGCGGTATCACCCAGCCATTTTCCCAGGCATGATCAATAATCGCCTGTTCAATATTTTTAATGGTCACCGGTGGCTCATTAATACCCAGAACACAGGAACCTTCGCAGGGAGCCGGACATACGCGACCGGTAAATTCCGGAAAATTGTTGGTACTCCAGAGCCGCATAATGGCCTGTTTCCACTGATCCTTATAGATAAGATCATTCCATTCCGGAATCAGATTGTTCACCGGGCAGGCACTTTGGCAGAACGGCACCCCGCAATCCATGCAGCGTGCCGCCTGCCGGCGCAGTTTATCATCGGCCAGATGCGCATGAAATTCATTCCAATCCAGTACACGCAAAGACACGGAACGGTTGGCGGGTATTTCGCGCGGATACTCCATAAAACCAGTGGGTTTACCCATGTCCCACCTCCAGACCGGCGCCGGCCGGAACCGCCTGTTTTTCCAGAGCTTTCCGGTATTCCACCGGCATGACTTTGCGGAAGTATCCGAGGCTGGTGTTCCACGCGGCCAAAATCGCCGCCGCTACGGTACTTCCCGTCATTTTATGATGTTCGGAAATCATGTTTTTCAACTCTTCAATATCCGTGGGATCCACGAGTTTTTCCAATTCCACCATTGCCAGATTGCAACGGGATAGAAAGGTATCCTCCGGATCGTATACATACGCGATACCGCCGGACATGCCCGCCGCAAAATTGCGCCCCGTGGGGCCAAGTATCACCGCCCGGCCACCGGTCATGTATTCACAACCATGATCTCCCACCCCTTCTACGACGGCCTGGGCGCCGGAGTTTCGCACACAGAATCTTTCCCCCGCCACGCCACGGAAGTAGGCTTTCCCGCTGGTAGCGCCATAAAGCGCCACATTGCCGATGAGAATATTTTCTTCCGCCTTAAACGTGCTGCGATGGTCCGGATAAACCACCAGCGTACCGCCCGAAAGGCCTTTGCCGACATAATCGTTGGCATCACCCTCCAGTTCCATTTTAATGCCCCGTGCCAACCAGGCCGCCAGACTTTGTCCCGCGGAACCCGTCAGTTTCAGGTGAATGGTATTCTCCGGCAGGCCTTCTTCACCATAGCGTTGGGCAATCTCATGACTGAGCATGGTGCCGACGGTACGGTTGATATTCCTGATGGCATAGTCCAGACGCACGGGGCGGCGATGATCCAGCGCCGCCTGGGCATCCCGGATAATCTGGTTGTCTAAAGCTTCTTTCAGCCCGTGGTCCTGCTTTCTGGTGGCATATACATCCACATGTTCATACATCTTGACGGCTGGTGAAAGTATCGGTGTTACATCCAATCCTTGCGCCTTCCAATGCTTAATGGCGTCACCGACTTCCAGGCGATCCACGCGGCCAATCATTTCGTTAAAGGTGCGGAACCCCATATAAGCCATGAGTTCACGTACTTCTTCAGCCAGCAGGAACATGAAGTTAACCACATATTCCGGTTTACCTGCGAACTTTTTCCGCAGCACCGGATCCTGCGTGGCAATCCCCACCGGACAGGTATTGAGATGGCACACCCGCATCATGATGCACCCCAGCGTTACCAGCGGCACGGTGGCAAAACCAAATTCCTCCGCCCCCAGCAAGGCTCCAATGACCACATCCCGTCCGGTCTTTAACTGCCCGTCCACCTGCACCACAATGCGGCTGCGCAGATCATTGAGCACCAGCGTCTGATGGGTTTCCGCCAATCCCAGTTCCCAGGGCGTACCGGCGTGTTTGATACTCGTCAGCGGAGAAGCGCCGGTACCGCCATCGTGACCGGCAATGACCACATGTTCGGCATGTGCCTTCGATACGCCGGCGGCGACCGTTCCCACGCCCACCTCGGAGACGAGTTTAACGCTTATGCGCGCTTTGGGATTCGCATTTTTCAGATCGTAAATCAGCTGGGCCAGATCCTCAATGGAATAAATATCGTGATGCGGCGGCGGACTGATAAGCTGCACGCCCGGAGTGGCGTGGCGCAAACGCCCGATATACGCATCGACTTTGTGTCCCGGCAGCTGTCCGCCTTCACCCGGCTTGGCGCCCTGGGCCATTTTGATCTGCAGTTCATCCGCGTTGGTTAAATAATTAATGGTTACACCAAAGCGGGCGCTGGCCACCTGTTTAATGGCGGAACGGCGGAAATCCCCATTGGCATCGCGTTTGAACCGGCGCGAATCCTCACCACCTTCACCGGTATTGGATTTACCGCCGATGCGGTTCATCGCGATGGCCAGACTCTCATGCGCTTCGGGGGAAATGGACCCCAGGCTCATGGCTCCGGTGGCAAAGCGTTTGACAATTTCACCGGCGGGTTCCACTTCGGAGAGCATCACCGGGTTTTCTCCCGGCTTAAGTTTGAACAAGCCGCGCAATGTGCATAGCCGCCCGCTTTGTTCATTAATGTATTTGGCATAACGGGCATAAGCCTGCGCGCTGTTGCCGCGCGCCGCCTCCTGTAAATTGGCGATGGTTTCCGGATTCAGCAGATGCTGCTCGCCATGCTTTCTCCAGGCATATTGACCGCCTTCCGGAAGTACCGGCAGTCGAACTTCACCCTGGTCCGGTGGATATCCAATTTCATGCCGCCGCAAGGCTTCACGGGTCAATACCGGAAAGTCAACTCCGTCAATTTTAGATACCGTTCCGGCAAAGCAACGATCAATGACATGATGATGCAGGCCGACACTTTCAAAAATCTGGGCCCCCTTGTAGCTTTGCAGCGTGGAAATACCCATTTTACTCATGACTTTGAACAACCCCTTGCCCGCAGCCTTGAGGTAATTCTTTACGAGCTTGTCATCATCCAGGGCGGAATCCAGGAGTCCTTCGCGGCGAAGATTCCACAACATCTCAAACGCCATATAAGGGTTTATGGCATCGGCTCCATAGCCGATAAGCATGGCCAGGTGATGTACTTCCCGCGCTTCGCCGGTTTCAAGAATCAGACCGATGCGGGTACGAGTGCCCCGCCGCACCAGATGATGATGCACCGCACCGCAGGCCAGCAGTGCCGGAAGCGCAACATGTTTTTTATCCATGCTCCGATCCGTCAGCACCACCAGCTCATACCCCTGTTCAATGGCGGCGTCGGTTTCCCGGCAAATACGATCCAGGGCATCGGTCAGGGCCGATTCACCGCCATCGCTGTCAAACACTGCCTCTACCACGCGGGCCTGCCACCCGCGATGGTTTATATGTTTAATCCTGGCCAACTGGTCATTGGTCAGAATCGGATGCGTCAGGAGCAGCCGGTGGGCATGTTGTTCGGTGGCTTCCAGTATGTTGCGTTCGGGTCCGATATAACTTTCCAGACTCATGACAATATATTCTTTATCTGAGTCCAGAGGCGGATTGGTCACCTGGGCAAAAGATTGTTTGAAATAATCATACACCAGCCGCGGCTGATCGCTTAAACAGGCCAAAGCTGCATCATTTCCCATCGAGCCGATCGGCTCCAGGCCATTGGTTCCCATCGGCAGCAGCAGTTTCATAAGGTCTTCGGTGGTATAACCGAAACATTGCGCCCGGGTCAGCAGGGTGTCAGGATTGTAGCCCGGAACTTGATCTGGCTCCGGCAATTCCGCCAGCGTCAGGCGCTGGGACTGAAGCCATTGGCCATAAGGATGTTCGCCGGCCAGTGCCGTTTTGATTTCAGCATCATCAATAATCCGGCCCTGTTCAAAATCCACCAGAAACATGCGTCCCGGTTGCAGGCGTCCCTTAAGGACGACATTTTCCGGCGGTATCGGCAGCACTCCGACTTCACTGGCCATGACGACCAGATCATCTTTGGTCACGTAATACCGGCTGGGCCGCAGACCATTGCGATCCAGGACGGCGCCAATCAGGTGGCCGTCGGTAAACGCCACCGACGCCGGTCCATCCCAGGGTTCCATCAGGCAGGAATGATATTCATAGAAGGCCCGCCGGCGCGGGTCCATGGATTCATGATTCTGCCAGGCTTCCGGAATCATCATCATGACCGCGTGCGGCAGGGACCGCCCGGTATGCAGCAGCATTTCCAGACAGTTATCAAATTCTCCGGAATCGGAAGACCCACTTTCAATAACCGGTTTGATCCGTTCCACATCCGAGCCTAACTCGCGGCTGGCAAAAAGACTTTCACGGGTGTGCATCCAGTTGCAGTTGCCCCGGCGGGTATTAATCTCGCCATTGTGGGCCATAAAACGCATGGGCTGGGCCCGGCTCCAGGACGGAAAAGTGTTGGTGCTGAAACGCGAATGTACCAGCGCCAGATGCGTTTGATAATCCGGGTCCGCCAGGTCTTCGTGAAAATATGGCAGCAACTGCGTGGAAATAAGTTGCCCTTTATAAATCAACACCGTCGTGGACAGACTGCAAACATAAAAGTAATCGGATTGCGGCAATTCCAGCAACTGTACGGCACGGGTGGCCATTTTACGGACAAGGTGTAATTCCCGGTCCAGAACCTGTTGCTTCATCCCGGACGGACCGGCGACAAAAACCATCCGCATACGCGGTTCGGCGCGCTTGGCGGACTGGCCAATCATGCTGTTATTCACCGGCACATCACGCCAGCCCAGAAGAATAAGCTGCCGCTCGTGGACGGCTTGAGCCAAAGCTTTTTCACACCAGATACGCTCTTCATTATCCGAGGGCAAAAATACAATTCCGGCTCCATAACTTCCGGCCGCAGGCAGTTGAATCCCCGCGTCGCGCTGCGCGACTTTCACCAGAAATTCATGCGGCAGGCCGGTGAGAATACCCGCGCCGTCGCCGGTATTTTCCTCGCAGCCGCAGGCGCCACGGTGTTCCATGTTCACCAGCATGGTTATGGCATCAGAAACAACAGCATGGCTTTTATGCCCCTTGATGTGGGCTATAAAACCGACGCCGCAACTGTCATGCTCAAATTGTGGATCGTAAAGACCCAATTTTCCGGGTGTGAATCCGGAGCCATCATGCTGTTCCAACTGACGAACCTCCATGCCGGAGCATACCCTCACTGTCAAAAATTCCGACCGCCACCCTGCGATATCTAATTAATCGCAAGTTCCTTATTATACTTATCCTAAGTAGAGGGATCAAATATTTTCGCCTGTTTAGCCGCGACACGAATGTGGCCATGATTTTTGGGCAATTCTTTATTTCCCCATCCGTTTCGCGGCCCGATATGGCCAAATCCCATTTTAGCCGCGTGGCCTTGGCCCGCGCGCGTTAACTTTGCAAAATCTCGCCCCCGCCCCAAAATATGGCCGCACCCCATGATACCATCGCCAGCGCACGATGATCGTAAGCGATAAATTATAAGGCTCTTCCACCGGCACTCGGCCGGCTGAAAAGGCGGTTGGCTAATATGGCGGCCCATAGCGATAAACCAATGGGGGCCATATAAATGATCTGGTCAACAATCGGAGAATTGTTAACCACCGGTACCAGATTGAACACCGCCAAAAGTCCGCGTAAGACCAACATGGGAATCATCACCGCCATGGAAATCCGCCAGGCTGCTTTCAGCGGCATGCCGATATTGCGGTTGATGGACATGACCAGAAATCCCGTCAGCAATACCATGAATACAGTCCACAAAATATTGGTGAGCAGAAAAATAAGGCTGGCCAGCAACCCCAGCACCAGTACCACTACCGGTGATAGAACCTTAAAGAATTTTTGCAGTGTTGGCGAGTCAATACGTACTGCCGGCAATTTATCCACCGGTGTGGTCTTTAACACGGCGGGTTTGATGGCCCCATTAGCCAGTAATATTTCCCGTTGCAATTTCGCCATCGACATAACCACCATGGGGTGCGATACTTTCTCACCGGTAAGCACCAGATCGGTATGATTGAATAAACAGATCAACGGTTTGGTTTTCAACGCCGCAGCCCCGGTTAAACTGGTGTTCACCATCACGGTCTCATAAACGTTGGGAATATATAATGGCACCAGTTTGGTCTTGCCGGCCGGCTTCAGCAGCGACAATTTTCCATGCTGCAGCAGCATGGGCAAATAATGTTGATCATAAGAGTTGGCAAAGGCCTGCAGCGGTTTAATGGAATGGGCGGAAAGAGAAAAGCCCAGGCACGCGGCACCAATGATCATCGCCCAAACCAGCGGCCAGAATGTAACCGTGAACGGATAAATGGCCGCATGCGCCCATTTTTCAGGTTCCACCAGCAAAAGAAGGAATCGTTTGGGCAATGGCAACGGCTTGGGTCTGGAAAAATGCGTCGGCGGCTGATGCGGATTACGCAATTCCGGCGTTGGGGTCTCCGGCGGGGGTGGTGGCGTTGGGGGGGTATCGGTCATGGCGACAATCTCAAATTCACGTGGATTCATTACCTCCGGCTTCCGGCGACAAATCGCCCAGCCTACACCACCCACCCGGCATTCCCGGATCGATATTTAATCATTAACCCGGCCTAAATATTCGCCCGTGCGTGTGTCCACACGCACCACCGTACCCTGGGCAATAAAGTCCGGCACATTGATTACCAGCCCGGTTTCCAGCGTGGCATCTTTACCGACATTGCTGACCGTCGCACCTTTAATGCTTGGCGGACAGTCGGTAATTTCCAGTTCCACGGTGTTGGGAAGTTCCACAGAGAACGGCTTACCCTGATACATGGTAATTTGCACTTGCGTGTTGGGTTTGAGATATTTTACCGCTTCACCGACCACATCCCCGGAGAGTTCCAGCTGTTCATAATCATTGAGATCCATAAAGTAATGCGTCGTCGCATCAGAATACAGATATTCCATCGGTTTCTGATCCAGGAAGGCCTGTTCCAGGGTATCATCCACCCGAAAACGCTGTTCAATGATACTGCCCGTTTGCGTGTCTTTGAGCTTTACCTGCATGAATGAGCGCCAGTTACCCTTCGACACTTTCGCAAAATCATGCACGACGTAAAGCTTATTATTATATTCAACCGCCACACCACGCCGCAAATCAATAGCTTTAATTGACATTCAATGTCCTCAATATTTCCCGCACCGCCGCCCGCCTCAGGACGCGCCGGCTCGGACCAAACTGCCCTCATGGGGATTCGAACCCCAGTTACAGGCGTGAAAAGCCCGTGTCCTAGGCCTCTAGACGATGAGGGCCAGAGCACCTTATTATATCTCAAGTACCAATTTTGACAATTGAACCATGGGGAACGGTCGTTTGTTATTGACTTGGCGGCATTATGCCGATATGCTAATGAATCGCGCTGCGTACCGGAGAGGACTCACCGGTACGCAAAGTTATTGCGTGGACGGGATGATTTCAGGCAGATGATGGAGTATACATGCCCACCAGAACAATCAATAAAACAAAGGCTTCCAGGCAATTTAAGAAAGTGAAAACCACTGCCCGGGCGGAAGATGTTATGCGGCCCAGGGGTAAACATCCTCGGGTTGTTAAGATCAAATCCCCGGCACAAAAAGTCAGTCGTGTGGGCAAGGTGGCGGCACAGCCGGAAGCGGGGAGCCGCAGCGCTAAAAAGGCGCTCGGACGCCAGCGCGGTTTCAACGGTCAGATTCCAAAATTTAATAACACCACCCGTGACTCCAGCCGCCAGAAAGCACTTTCTTCCGCTATGGCCGGCGGGAAAAAATCGGCCGCAAAGTTATCCAAATCCGACCTGGAATATTTTCGCCGGCTGTTGCTGGATAAGCGCCGCGAAATTCTCGGTGATGTCGGTTCCATGGAAAGCGAAGCCTTTCGCGATCAGGACAATCACTCCAGCAGTCCGATGCACATGGCGGATGTCGGAACTGATAATTTTGAACAGGAATTTACGCTGGGCCTGTTACAGAGCGAACGCGAGCTGCTGAAAGAAATTCAGGAGGCACTCAACCGCATTGATAACGGCTCCTTTGGCATTTGCGCCGCAACGGGAAAACCCATTGGTCGAGCCCGCCTGGAAGCCAAGCCCTGGGCGAAATATTGCATCGAATACGCGCGCCTGATGGAAAACAACGCCCTACCGCGCCACAGTGGAACAAGTACTGCTATTGAAACTGCGGAAGAAGAAGAATAACGGGTAACCGTTCACGGCAATAAAGCAAAATTCAAATTGCCAGTGAATTCTAAATGCTAACGCCTATATTCTACCCATTATTCATTACGGCACGGCCGCCGCGGCCATAGCGTGAACGGTTACCGAATTTTAATACTCCACACACGGTAATGCCGCCGCGGTTTCCACATATCCGGTACAGTGGCTGTTGCGGAGCGTGTCTTTGTCCATGCCCAGAGCCTGCACGATGGCCTCCAGATCATCCGCCACTTTTATCGGCTTGTTGCTCATACGCCCCCAGGTCGGTTGGGCTTCCGGAGCTTTGGCCTGTTTGGTGTTAACGCCCGTGTGGTAATACACGGTGGCATCCGGATCTTTCAATCCATGGCCGGTCAGTACGCAGACCACGCGCTCATGGCGGGAAATAACTTGCCGGGCCAATAACTGTTGTAAGCCGGCAATAGTGGCGGCGCTGGCGGGTTCACAGCCAAAGCCAAACCGTCCGATCATCGCTTTGGCTTCCAGAATTTCTTCATCCGTTACCTGCGCCACAACCCCCTTCATCGTGTGCAAAGCCCGCAACGCTTTTTTCAGATTCACCGGATGACCGATTTCAATGGCCGAGGCTACGGTATGCGCGTGAATTCCTTCACGTTCCAGACGTTGGTAATATTCTGTAATGGCCGTTTGATTTACCCGCCCGCGGTTCCACTTCAGCCCGCCGGTCACCAGTTCATATAACGTATTGGCGCCCGTGGCGTTGATAACCGCCAGTCGTGGAATGTGTTTAATAAGTCTCAGGCTTTTCAGCTCGGCAAAAGCCTTGCCAAACGCCGAGCAATTTCCCAAATTTCCCCCCGGCACAATAATCCAATCCGGGGATTCCCAGTTCAGGGATTCGAGGATGCGATACATGATGCTCTTTTGCCCTTCCAGCCGGAAGGGATTCACGCTGTTCATCAGGTACAGACCAAGTTGCCCGCTGACCTGCCGCACCCGTGCCAGGCAGGTGTCGAAGTCGCCTTCAATCTGTAAAGTGCGGGCACCATAATCCAGGGCCTGCGACAGTTTGCCGAACGCAATCTTGCCCGATCCGATAAACACAATGCCCTGAAACCCATTCAGCGCGGCAAATAGCGCCAACGAGGCGGACGTATTACCGGTGCTGGCGCAGGCCACCCGTTGAGCGCCGACCAGTCGCGCATGTGTAAACGCCGCCGTCATGCCGTTGTCTTTGAAACTTCCGGAGGGATTCATCCCCTCGTATTGCAGCCAAAGCTGTCCCGGCCACATTCCCAGGTGTCGCCCCAGACACGTCGCATTCTGCAGGAATGTCTGCCCTTCCCCAATGGTACACACCATGGCATCCGTGGCAAATGGTAATAAATCACGAAACCGCCAAACCCCGGAATAATCCAGCGGAAACCGCCGGTTTTCCCAACGCAGCTGAAAATCCCGCAGTCTTTTCGGCATCGGAGTTTTGCACCATTCGTAATTGATATCCAGCAATTCTCCGCACTTGTCGCAGGCCGTCAAGGTCTGGCCCACATCAAAGGTCGCGCCACAATCCGGATTTATGCACTGCTGATAAGCAATCGTTTTCATAACATAAATTCTAGCCATACCCGGCCAAGGCCTCAACGCACAAAGACATTTTGGGGATAGGAGCAATGAGTAAAACGCAGGAGTTAGCTGTTGTAAAGAAATAGGTAACCGTTCACGGGCTAATAAACTAAAATCAAAATACAAGTGGAGTCATAA
>JAJZKY010000807.1 GCA_021803885.1 Planctomycetota bacterium | reverse complement strand
CTGTTCAGGGCCAACTGAACTTTGCCTGGACAACCGGGCAGCACTCGGTGAAGTGGGGTGTAGAGGCACGACTGAACCGGGACACCACGTACTGGGGAACCAGCCCGAATGGAGAATACGACTTTGGCGGAGGAACGGTGTACTCGCCGGTATTCATTCCTTCGGCGAGCGGACAGCACAATGTGCGGGTGGGCGATCCTCTGCCGGATACGCTGAGCAGCCTGCTCCTCGGCTATCCCTATGGCTATTCAATCGCGGTGGCTCCGCCGTACTCATCCGGTGGCGCGCACATGGGCCCGGCGGCGATCAACCGGAACGACGTGAACGCCTACGTCCAGGACACATGGAAGATCAACGAACGCTGGGCGCTCGATTACGGGCTGCGCTACGAGTTATACACGCCGCTCACGGAGCGGGCACACCGGACGTCAAGCTTTCTGAATCCGTTTCCGCCGGCAGGCCAGGGGCAGGTGTATCTGATCAATCCCCAGCCGGGTTACGAGATGGGATGGAACGGCTGGGGGCCGCGGGTGCAAGTAGATTGGAATGCGCCCCGCAATGTTCATATGCATGTGGGTGGGGGGATCACCGTGATCCCGCCGAATTTGTGGCAGGATAATTTTCTGACAGGATCGACTCCATTCGCGGTGTACCCACGCGTAAATGCGTCGAGGAGCGGGGAGATCGCCTATGGGTTCCGGATCACGTCAGACGAACTTCCACCAACCTATACGCCGCAGGGCGTCAACATCTTCGCGAGCGGCGATCCCAAAAAAGTTCCGGCCAACACAGTGATGGATGTGGACCGATATCAGCGGGACCTGGCCGCTTTGGCTCCGGGACATCAATTGTCGCTGCTGAATATGAGCGCAATCGATCCGCGGTTTGGTGACGGATATCTGCAGACATGGATGCTTGGGCTGGAGCGTGCGTTTGGCGCTTTGACGGCGGATGCGGCTTATGTGGGCACGGCGTCGTACCGGCTGCCACGCATCTCGTATCCCAATGCGTATCCCGGAGCCGAGCCGGGTTTTGCACCGTTTACGAGCTTCGATAGTACAGGTGTGGCGACGGGAGGATTTGGGTTCGAGTCAGTTATTACCGCTACGGCGCACTCGTCGTATCACGCTTTACAGACGTCGCTGGCTGGAACCGTGGCGCACGGCGGTCCCTTATTGCAGGCGGGTTACACATGGAGCAAATCGATCGACGACGTCAGCGGCGTGTCGAGCGGAACGGGGTCGGCCGGAGCCGTGGTTGTATTCAGCCCGCAGAATCCCTTCAATACGCACTTGGAAAAGGGGCCTTCTAACTTCGATGTGACGCACGCTTTCACGCTGAGCGCGGCACAGAACCTGCACCTGCAGGATCTGTCCTTCCTGCCGGCGCGCAGCCGTGTGCTGACCCGCGGTTGGCAGTTGCTGAGCATTTCGACGATTACCAGCGGGGCGCCCATCACGGTGTACTCGGGGATCCAGCAGACAGGCTTCGGAACGATCGGGGCGGACCGGCCAGATCAGATCGGCACTCCGCACCTTTCCACTGCCCACAGCGCGACCCGACGGCGCGAGGATTATTTCGGCCTCGGCGCGAACAACTCCGACTTCTTTTCCATCCCTATCGGCATCCCCGGCGGCACGGGACCGAACTCCGGACGCTTCGGAACGCTTGGCCGCAACACCTTCCGCGGACCGGCATACTACGATTTCGACTACGCGCTCATCAAGACGACCCCAATCGGCCGCCGGCAAAGTGGGCTCGAACGTGCAGACATCCAGTTCCGCGGAGAATTTTTCAACCTTTTCAACGTCGTGAACATGGGACTGCCTGCGAACACGATCAGGGGCTCCGGGTTCGGCGTCATCAGCAAGACAGCCGGTACTTCGCGGCAAATCCAGTTTTCGTTGAAGCTGATCTATTGAGAAAAGCTTCGACGAATGACTAGTTTTATCCGGGAGGGCGGGCATTCTGGCTAATATCGCACTCGATCTTGCTGTTGACCCAGTTAATTGCTTTGTAGTTAGTCGAGATCGCTTCGTAGTTCTTGTTTGCGATACCATCGCGATACAGGCACGAGAAGCCCACAAAGCAAGGCGCGATCATCTCCCGGGATGAATTGGAAGACGCAGGAACAATACCGGAGTTCAAGTTACCCGGGCCTGTGTCAGGTGCTTCGGAGTAAGGATGATTCGAAGCCGTAAAGCCCGACTGGTACAGCAAGGCCCTCCATTCCGCTCTGTCAAATTGCCACCTATCTCGCCATTTCTCTACCACGCTGCCCATGTTATCTGCGCGACTCTCTACGTTACAGCAGCACTGGAGGCTCCCCCGCCTTTGCGCACAGATTATAACCCGGCTTATTGGCTGGTCACTGGCTGTATCCAGTTCACCAAATCGTAGTTTGAGGTTCCGGCAACGGTTGCTCCGGCAGGAATATTCACTTCCAGATCGATATAGAAAGGGCGTCTGTGCGTGCCATCATAATGGCCTGCTCCTTTGGTCGGCGAAGGCGGAGCATCCGAAGGCGCATAGCCTGCGAAGAATAAATGCCAGTTTCCATTTTCATCCTGCTCGACGGAAGGAACGCCTGGTGCTAATACCTGGCTTGCGACATAGTTTGGCCACTCGCTCTGCTGCGACTGCAGGATGTACTGTACCTCTGGGTGGCCAGCCTGTCCCCATACTCCAGCTGTGTCTAGCTTCAGCATCTTCTTATAGTAAGAGCCAGAAGGCGGAAGGAAAGTGTCTGAAAACGCCAGGCCGGCTTTGTAATCAGGCTCATCATAGTATCCGACCGAATAACCCATGACGTACTTTCCATCTACCACGGTACTGTTCCCCGTTTCAGTTAATTTGAAAGGATCCGTCGAATGTTGTATCTGCGCATATTCGGAGTTATAGCCTCCATCTG
>JAJZKY010000806.1 GCA_021803885.1 Planctomycetota bacterium | reverse complement strand
GTAATGGTGTAGGCTGCCGAGCCAACCGCGCTGGTTGTGTAGCCCGATGCCGTGGCAATCGCCTCAACCGTCTCCGTAGCCGAAACCGTAATCGGCCCGGAGTAGACCGGCGAAGACGTTGTTGGCGTGGTGCCGTTGGTTGTGTAGTAGATCGTCGCGCCGGAAGTGGCGTCGCTGATCGTCACCGTCTGCGCCGAAGTGTAGGTTCCCGCCGCCGGACTGAACGTTGGCGTTGCCGCTGGCGTTGTACCTGTTGGAATCCACCCAAGATCTGTTGCCAGCGCGACACGCGCAGCGGCATAGCGATCAGGATTGTTCGTCCACTCACCCGGACAGCCCGCGCCATAATTGGCATCTGCCCCTGTGGGGCCATTGGGGAGGCCATTGGCAAGGCCGCCAGCTCCTGCGGTGCTGTCGGTACACGCAAGGGATGAACCACCCTGGTTCACATCCGATATGGGCCAAACGCCCGATTGGAATCCTGGATCCTCATTCTGCCAGACCAAAGCGTTCCATGAGGTCGTTCCATTGCCGCCTGATGTCATGCCGCCGCCGCCCATGCTGTCGACAACCGCTTCGGCAGCCGCCCGGTTGCACTGCGCTGGCGCGGTTGCACAGCCTTGATGCCCGTAGCTGTACAGGTACATGTAATCTTCATATCCGCGACGCCATTGCGCCATGCGTATGGATGCCACCGGGCCAGTGATTCCACCACCCCCGTTATGTATGAGGCTTTGCGGGAGAATGCTGTTCCCAATAGCACCCGACGCGTTGTAGGCGCTTAACTGATTTCCTGGATAAAAGAACCAACTCCCGCTGTTGGTGTACGGCTGACCACTGTTCCATATCTCGGCGGCCCAATCCCATATTCCACCAGGGCTTGGGGCCGGATTCGGATCGCCCACGCTGGGAACGGTCTCATCCAGCCCGTATTTGTAGGCAATCCAGAAATTGGCGCGAAGCCCCACACCGCTACCCCAAATCCCGTCCGTGACACTGTATGGCTCTCCCCCTTGGTAAAACCACTTCTCAATCGGAGCCGGAGCAGTGGACTGTGTTGGTACGCCTTTGTCGGCGGGATTCAGATCCAATGTGTATACATAGTCCGTCCCTGCCGTCAGAGCCGTCGCCCCACAGTAGTACACCAGGTCAAGAGCCTGGCTGCCTCCTGCCGGCCCACCCGGCATGTATACCCCTGGATTTGGGGTCCAATCCATCACCCAGGAGTTTACGTCCGCGCTGCCGGTGCTCGGTGGTTGGATGCCGGGATACGAAAGATTCATATTGTCCTGACATTGCGGGTTGTTGTAGTTCCCGTTTTTGCTGTCATTTGCCGTCTCGCAGGAGACCTGATCCGTCAGGAAATTGCGGACAGGATTGGTGTTGGAGGCCATCGTTGGAGAAAGCGCCGTATTGGCGCTGTTCAGCGCCTGATTAAACTGCGCGATCTGGGCGAATACCTCTGTATCGCCAGTATTCAACGATGCTGCCGTCCCGCCCCAATACGGCTCATCGAAGGTATAGGCAAGCAACTCTGGCTGTCCCCATCCTTTGTTTGCCTGGTTGTAAGAAAAATGCTGGGAGATTTGCTCGGAAAAGTTTGTATACAACTGTAGCAATCCTGTTGGAGGCAGTGTATTGGTGCCACAATTCCAGCTATAGCCAGCAGGCCAGATCCACGGGCTGTTGCCTCCCGTGCCCGCTGGAGAATCAAAGACTCGCAGGCTGGTGCCATCGGCAAAGAGGCCACCAGCAGATGGCCCGCCGAGCGTAAACGCGGGGCCATAGTATGCATCCCATGCCGTCCAGTTGATCGTGCTGGTGGTGCCGATGGAACCGGGGCCAGTGGGCGCGCCCGTGGTAAAGGAGGTGGGGTTCGTCGATGGATAGGAGGCGGTACTCCCGTTGAGTGGAGTGTAGCCATCCTCATACGTGTCGAAATCGTAGGCATGCGCCATGATTTGATATTTCCACATCATTGCCTGATCCGCGCTGCAACCGGGGCCACCGCAGCCCAGATTCTCTTCACTCTGGAATTCGCCAGACCACAGCGGCATAAACGTTTTCAGCATGTCAGGACGATTCGGAGAGTCAAAGCGCGGCAGGTTGCCGCTCCACACCGTCAGGGTGAGGGGGATCGTTGTGAGCGTGCTGCCCCCCTCCATCACCGTCACGGTTCCCGTGTAGGTTCCGGCGGGCTGGCTGGCGGAGATGACGGGAATGGAAACATCGACCCACACTCCCTGCGTCGTTCCTGGCTGCACGTTGAAGGTATTCGCTACCGGCGGATTTCCCGAATCGTACTGAGAATAAAACGGGATGAGTGGATCGGGCATATCGCCGCTGATTTGCATGGATGCGGGACTACCTGCGCCCCCCGATGTGTAGGGAATGTAGCCCTCCAGAAAGCGGAGCACATTGGAGGCCTGCGTATTGTCCGAGGTCAGCGTTGCTGAACCGTTGACCAAAGGCGTGACATCCACCGTGACATTACTGAGCGCCGCGCTCGCGCCCAACCCTGCGGTAATAAAGACCTGAAAGGAGACGGTCTCGCGCCCCGCGCCCGCCAAAGAGATCACGGGCGTGCCTGATGGACACGACCAGACCGGATTCAACTCCGTGATCGGCTGCGTGTGCCCTGGATATCCCGCAGGATTGAAGTTGCCGTCGTCCAGATAGGTGGGAATGGTTGGCACGTTCGTCGTCGCCTGATTGCCCAGCATCACTTTGACGCTGCCCTCGGCGGCCCACACGTTGGGCGCGATGGTTGCCCAGTTCTGCCCCGGACAGGGCGATCCCTGCTGCCCCAGAGCCGGACGCGCGCCTGCCGTCAGCAACAACACAACGGCTAACATCGCAAACACCGAAGAGACAATCTTCGAGATCAATTTCCGATTTGCATTCATTCCCATAT
>JAJZKY010000805.1 GCA_021803885.1 Planctomycetota bacterium | reverse complement strand
GGTCGGCCGCGCGCCAGTCGAAAAAGAAAGCTCTCTTATAGAGGGCCGCGGGAGAAGCGTGCGCATTGTCCGCTCCGAGATTGCCAACCTGGTGAGCGCGATACCTCTTCTGGATTTCCCAGCGGGCAAGATCTGCGTAGATCAGGCAGTCCGCCTCCGGGGCAATCAGCGATGCTCCGGTACCGATGACGAGCACGCGGTCCTTCGATTTCGCGAATTGCGCATACTGGAGTTGGCTTTGTAAATGCGCCAGCCTGCTGGGACAGAAAAAATCCTTGAGTTCCCATGGATGCATCACAGCAAATACAGGATCGTTTCCCAGCGTGTGGCCGAATTTTTCTTCCAGCTCTGCTGCTGTCAGGAGTGCATCTTGGCTTCGTAGGATCAGATCCGGCTCGAGCGCTGGAACAAGATGCGATTCGATTTCTTCAGCGCTGCATCCAGGATAAAGTTCCAGCACGGTCACACCGGAGGAGAGCCTGAGAGTCTCACCGATGCTTTCCCATCCAGCCAGACAATCGTCGTTGTTCGCGGTGACGCGGACATGCGGGAAACGGTCATAGCTAGAGGATAAAAAGGTCAAAAAATATCTTCCTGGAAACGATTCTTGTCTAAAATTTCGGAAATTGCGATCAATCGGGTGTCGCAGTCAGGCATTGCTTATATTAAGGGTAAAACCTTGTACAGTGATTGCGCATTTCGGTTTGCAACTTTGCGCCTGCTGTATGGAGACGATTCACTGCGGCTGCTGCATGCCGATACCTCTCGACTTACCGGCACATTTCCGCTTGAGCGCACGCTCACAGTCTAAACTCCGAGATGGAGAACATGGCAAAGAGATTGGCACATCGCTAGCATTAGCAGCCATCTCATAAATGTCTGATCAGCATGAGCAGGCACGCCAGTTGTACGAAGCCGAGGAAGTTTTCGATGTGGTATTCCCAGCGCGTGACGAGTCGGCGGTAGTTCTGCATCCATGCGAAGACTCTCTCGATCTTCCATCTGCGCCGGTAGCGCCGCAGCCAGAGCAATCTTCCTGCATCTTCTCAACGCTAGCTATCAGGATACTAGGGTGCATAACGCTCGTTGCGCATTCATTGCAGGGCTCGGTATGGCGACCGGTAAGCGAGTTGTAATGCTGCAACAGAACCAACAGTCCCAGCCTATTGATTACCGAGACGTCGTTTTGACCTACGATCATCCTCGAAAGATACATGAAATGCTCATCCCAGCGTTGGGTGAGGTGATTGAGCAAATCCAGACGACTAGGTTTGTTCCCACGGCACTGCCCATTACTCATCGGTTCGAGCGTTGTCCTTTCCAAGGCCGACGTTGCGAAGCGTGTGGAGGACGCAGGAATCCAGTCGGCGGAAGTCGGCTATGTTATTGACATCCTGCTCTGGTTCGGTGTCATCGGGATATATCTTGATGATGAAGAAGAAAGGTACTCGTATCAGTTTGAACATAATTCGGCCATGCTCACCGCAGGGGTCTCTCATTACGCATATTGCATCCACCCAGCATTCCGCGTTGCGTTGGGCTGCACGAACAACTGATGAGGCCAATGCCGGTTGACCGTTCGTGGACAGTTCCCGATAGCCAAATCACCAATACACTCGGCAAGGAGTATGGCAATGGAAACATAACCCTACATTGCATTCTTGCATTCTGCATTGGCTCGGGATCGCAGAGCATGGCATTCCCACGATAATCAGCAAATTAATCGCACACTGGGCGAGTCAAGACACGGCTGCCGTCAAGACGGAATGAAGCGAACGTCTTGACGCGGGCCGGAGCGCGGGCACAATCGGGCCGTCGCAGGAATGCCCAGGGAAGGGTTATGATGAGTTGCTATTCAGGGGAAATCTGTGGAGCAGAAACAGCTTCGCCTGGATCGGTGTGGAGTGCGGCATGGCGAGAGCCATCGAAGGAACGGGCGCTCTCTTTACAAAGGGACAGGACCGAGCAATGGGTTCACCACTTGAATCGCTCCGTAGCTCTGCCCCGCTGCCAGATCTTCGGAATAGAGGACCGATGCTCCTGAACTACCGGCGGCGTGAAGGATCAGCGCGTCCCAGAAGGAGGTCTTATAACGAGCCTCGATATCCAGCGCCTGAAGAACAGACTCGGGAGTGTTGGTGACAACCTCCCAGGTGGAGTAATCGCGTATCAGTTGGCGGACCTCAGCCACCGGCAAGGGATGGCTGACTTTGCGGCGAAGGTTGATACAGAGTTCCTGTAGGACCTGCGTACTCAAAACGCCCTGGCCGGAATTCCAGAGATCTTCCAGCAGCAATTGAGCGCGCTGATGTTTCACTCCGGCGGAACGGTCATGCGCATACATCAGAATATTGGTATCGACAAAACATTTATCGCTCATGCAGTTCATCCCGTGAGCGAGGAGGCGTCCATCTCAGGTCAAAGCCTCTCCGCATGCGGGCCATCGCGCGCCTGCGCGCCTGGTTGTACCCTTTGCGCTCGCGCACGGCCTGTTCCAGACGGGCTGCCAGCAGGGCGCTGATGGAGGTGCCTTCCTCGGCGGCGAGGATACGTGCTTCCCGCAGGAGGTCCGCTTCGATCTTCAGGGTGATATTGGCCTTCATACGAGTGTCCTTTTGCGTGCAGCACCATTTTACGTGTGCATGCGAAGGGAAATCAACCATCGGCGTGCGGCAAGCGGATGCTTTGCGCACTGGCACCATTGCCCGCGCTCGCGTGCAAGAAGGAATTCCTTGCAGCGCGCTGGGACGGCAACATTATGCGTTAAAAACGGCAAAGTCAGTCCGCGATTGAGAGGAAGGCCGCTTTGCGGCCATCCTCTCGTGGGTCCTGGTCATGCGTCCAGCGGCAGCGCGGAAATAGTCTTCATCCATCTCTATGCCAACGTATCTGCGTCCTGTCAGCAAGGCCGCCGCG
>JAJZKY010000804.1 GCA_021803885.1 Planctomycetota bacterium | reverse complement strand
TGTCGAGACATGGGCGGCGCGACAGGAGCTGGCCCGGCCCGACGACATCCGATGACCCTGTGGCACGGACGCCTCGGCAGCGGCACTGCTGCCGAGGTCATGGCCTTCACGGCGAGCCTGTCGGTTGACCGCCGGCTCGCCGCCGATGACTTGGCCGGTTCGAGAGCCCACGTCCGAGGGCTCGGACGGGGCGGTCTGCTCACCGCCGAGGAGGTCTCCACGCTCCTTGCCGCCCTCGACCGGGTCGAGCACGAGCTGGAGACCGGGTCGTTCGTCTTCGCCGAGGGCGACGAGGACATCCACACGGCGGTCGAACGTCGGGTGACCGAGATCGCCGGCGACGTCGGGGCCAAGCTCCACACCGGCCGGAGCCGCAACGACCAGGTCGCCACCGACCTCCGGCTCTACGTCCGACGCTCTGTCGCCGCGGTCGTCTCGGGCATCCTCGAGGTCGAGGAGGTCCTCCGGACGCGAGCGGTCGAGGTCGGCGACGCCTACTTGCCTGGCTACACCCACCTGCAGCGAGCACAGCCCGTCTTGCTGGCCCACCACCTGCTAGCCCACGGATGGGCCCTTGCTCGGGACGTCGACCGCTTGCTCGCCACCGCGACCCGCGCTGACGTCTCGGCGCTCGGCGCGGGCGCACTCGCCGGGTCGTCGCTGGCGTTGGACCCGGTAGGCACGGCCGAGGACCTTGGCTTCGCCGCCGCCTTCGACAACTCGCTGGACGCCGTGTCAGATCGCGACTTCGTAGCCGAGGTCCTCTTCGACCTGGCGCTGCTCGGCGTCCACCTGTCGCGCCTGGGCGAGGAGATCGTCCTGTGGTCGACCGAGGAGTTCGGCTTCGCCGTTCTGGAGGATGCCTACGCCACCGGCAGCTCGATGCTCCCCCAGAAGAAGAACCCAGACGTGGCAGAGCTGGCTCGCGGCAAGACGGGCCGTCTGGTCGGCAACCTGACCGCGCTGCTGGTCACACTGAAGGGCTTGCCGCTCTCCTACAACCGTGACCTGCAAGAAGACAAGGAGCCGCTGTTCGACTCGGTCGAGCAGACGACGTTGGCACTGGCGGCGATGGCGGGCCTGCTGCGCACCGTCCACTTCGACGTGGCAACGATGCAGGAGGCGGCCGACGGCCCGACGTCTGCCGCCGTCGACCTGGCCGAATGGCTCGTCGAACGAGGGATGCCGTTCCGCCAAGCCCACGCCGTGGTCGGTGGCCTGGTGCGCGACTCGCTGGAACGCCACGTTCCGTTGGTCGAGCTGGTCGACGCCCACCCGGACCTGGGTCCGGACGCAGTCGCGCTCCTCGAGCCGGGGACCGCGGTGACGCGCCGCACCACGCCCGGCGGAGCGGGTCCCGTGCCGGTTGCCGCCCAGTTGGAGCGGTTCGCTCGCCGCCTCGAGCGGGACCGTGCCCGCGCCGGCACGCCGGCGGGTTGACACAGACTTCCGGGCACAGTAGAGTTACAACTCCGGTGAGCGGGCAAGAACCACTCGCCGGACTGTCGGAGCAGTCGACATCGTCGGCTAAGCTCCTGCAGGGAACGGACACCGACTCCTTCGGGTGTGTGTCCAGTCGCTCCTTGAAAACGGAATAGTGATAGCCAAAAGCCAGTGCGGGTGGCCGCGTCTCGAATCGCGGTCGCCAAGTCAGTAAGCACTGAACGGACAATGTCTGTTCTGTGTCAGTATCCAGTCGGCCGGAGGGAGACAGTGTCCCAAAGGCCGGCTCTCCGATTTCGCTACCGCCTCCGGGTGGTACGGAGTCTCGATGGAGAGTTTGATCCTGGCTCAGGACGAACGCTGGCGGCGTGCCTAACACATGCAAGTCGAACGAGGTTCAGTTGGTAGCAATACCAGCGAAGACCTAGTGGCGAACGGGTGAGTAGCACGTGAGCAACCTGCCCCGAAGACCGGGACAACACCGGGAAACCGGTGCTAATACCGGATACCCCCACCAGATCGCATGTTTTGGTGAGGAAATGGATTCCGCTTCGGGAGGGGCTCGCGGCCTATCAGCTTGTTGGTGGGGTAACGGCCTACCAAGGCATCGACGGGTAGCTGGTCTGAGAGGACGATCAGCCACACTGGGACTGAGACACGGCCCAGACTCCTACGGGAGGCAGCAGTGGGGAATCTTGCACAATGGGCGAAAGCCTGATGCAGCAACGCCGCGTGAGGGACGAAGGCTTTCTGAGTTGTAAACCTCTTTCAGCAGGGACGATAATGACGGTACCTGCAGAAGAAGCCCCGGCCAACTACGTGCCAGCAGCCGCGGTAATACGTAGGGGGCGAGCGTTGTCCGGATTCATTGGGCGTAAAGAGCTCGTAGGCGGCTTGGCAAGTCGGATGTGAAACCTCCAGGCTTAACCTGGAGCCGCCATCCGATACTGCCATGGCTAGAGTTTGGTAGGGGACCACGGAATTCCTGGTGTAGCGGTGAAATGCGCAGATATCAGGAGGAACACCAGCGGCGAAGGCGGTGGTCTGGGCCAACACTGACGCTGAGGAGCGAAAGCGTGGGGAGCGAACAGGATTAGATACCCTGGTAGTCCACGCCGTAAACGTTGGGCACTAGGTGTGGGGACCTATCGACGGTTTCTGTGCCGCAGCTAACGCATTAAGTGCCCCGCCTGGGGAGTACGGCCGCAAGGCTAAAACTCAAAGGAATTGACGGGGGCCCGCACAAGCGGCGGAGCATGTGGCTTAATTCGAGGCAACGCGAAGAACCTTACCTGGGTTTGACATGTAGAGAAAAGCCGTAGAGATACGGTGTCCTTCGGGGCTCTATACAGGTGGTGCATGGCTGTCGTCAGCTCGTGTCGTGAGATGTTGGGTTAAGTCCCGCAACGAGCGCAACCCTTGTCCTATGTTGCCAGCGGGTAATGCCGGGGACTCGTAGGAGACTGCCGGGGTCA
>JAJZKY010000803.1 GCA_021803885.1 Planctomycetota bacterium | reverse complement strand
TGGTCTAACTGGCGTCGGGCTCACCAACTCCTGGCCATCTTCTACCACTACAGAAAACGCGAATCTCCCCTGCCTGATTGCTTCCGGCAACTCCTACCCGATCAATATCTACAACTGTAGTATTAGGACACGAGTGCTACAGTTGCTGTTAATGGATTCCGCCTGATTTCCATCGCTACCCATTCGCCCACTGCCCTCTAAAAATCAACCTAAAACCGGAGTAAAAAGTGGAGGGGAGCGGCAAGGTGCTGTTTCAGTGGCACTTTGCACTGCTCCGCATCTGACCAAAACGGTGAAATCCTCAACGTTTGCAACCGTTTTTTGCTTTGAACTAGTTGGCCATTCTGACGCATTTCGACTGCCGTTTTTAGGATCGAAGGTTTACAGCGCAGCTATCCCAAACAATTCGCTATCTGCAACTGTAGAGCTGGCAAAAGCTTCGAATTTTGGCAAGGGGCGGAACGAGGGTAATATCAGGCAGGAAACCGGATGAAAGCAGGAAACGGCATGAACGTGTCCAACCGTTCATGCCGATAGCTGCGTCGCGCGGACTCCAGTTGCTAAGGAACGGCCACGTCAGTATTTGATTTTGGGAGGATAGCGATCCAGCATCTTGTAGACGGAATGGGCAACCTGTTTCTCCTCCGCGTCCCCGCTCTTCGTCACGTCGTCTTGGACGGCCTCACCGCGCCAGACAATCTTCCTGGTGTGCGCATCGATCATGTCCAGCGTCAGGTACCCCATGACGCGAACATCCTGCCGGGTCTGGGAGTAGCCCATACCACCCATGCCCATGCCGCCCCAGCCCCAGCCGCCCCAACCACCCCAACCGCCGCCAAACCCATAGCCGAAAGTATCAAGATCGGTGGTCGCACGGGTCGTAAAGTGGTAGGTCACGTATAGATCGGGGTTTTGCGAGCCGGAAACCTGTCGCATGTGTTTCTTCCTGGTCAGCGTGTAATTCACATATTCCCCAACGTATTGACGATAAAAGGGATGGTTGGTCGCCTCACTTTCCACCCATTCATAGGTCCTATACTGTGCAAACGGCGCATCCTTGCTCCAGTTGGCGCGCACCTGCTGGGCCGCCGCAGTCAGCGGCAGACCGCAGAACAGCAATGTGCCGATGGCCACGACCACCCCGGCGCACAATGTGGAACGCAATCCAGAACTGCTGCTCAATATGCTCAATATTTGTCTCATTGAAGCACCTCGATTCCGGCCCATCCCCGCTCGGCGGAAACTTCCGTAACGCCGACCCCTCGGGCCTTCGTCCATCTATTAGATTGTCATTCGCCCATTTTAGTTAGCATCATAACGCCGTTGCCGTATTCACGCGATCATTTTGCGCGCATCGAAAAGCTCGCAGAACGCCTACAGCTTCCCTTCTACCGCCGGGCATCCTTCTATTGAAGCCCTTGTACCCCTTTTGTCACTACCATTGATAGCACGAATCACGTACTCTAGACAGATAAGGTTGAGATGCGGAAATTACCGTTTACGTTCGGAAGCGGACACAGCCTCGGCGCAGGGATTGTGCTGGCTTTTTGCCTTGCAGTTTCGATGTTCTCCCCGCGCCTGGTTTCCGCGCAAGCCGCCCATGCGGCGGTCAGCCGACGCCATCGCGCGCGCCCGGCCGTTCATCGGTCTGGCGCGGCCCTGCATCATCGCCGGAGCGCGCGATCGGTTTCCGTCCGCCGCACGAGAACTGCGCATCCTTCGCGACAGCTTGTGGAACGCCGAATCTCCTCGCATCGGCGGCACGGAGGACAGAGATACCACAGAATCAGCGCAGCCATGACGCCTCGCGAAGATCATCCATCCGTCGCGCCCGACCACGAGCAGGCCCTGACGGTATCTCCGGCGATTGAATCTGCATCGCCCATGGAGGACGCCGTTGCGACCCAGAGTGCTACGGTTTCAGATACCCAGCCACAGTTGACGGTTGCGGCCCTCAAAAGCGACACCAACGGCCCGAGTTCAGTCGGCGATATCGACCAGCACATGCTGGAGAGCGATCAGAACGCCCAGGTTTTCAGTGTCGCGGTGCCCCGCTATTCGCCCATGCCGCTGCGTGGGTCCTATCAGGTTCTGGTGCATCAAAACGTCGTTGCCGATGTCGAAGGGCTGAACCGCATCCAGGACGACGCGCAACTGAACGCTATGGTCCGGTCCGGCAGCCTGGTGGCGTTGCCGACCAACCCGGGATTGACCGTCGATCCCCGACTGCCGTTCAACCGCCGCTATTGCAGGCCCTGGACAGCCCAATTTCTGAGCGATCTAGCGCGCTCGCATGAACGCTTCTTCGGCGATCCCTTGATCCTGACCTCGGCCGTGCGCACGGTCAGCTTTCAGCGGCATCTTGCCCGTTACAACGGCAATGCGGCACCCGCGTCTGGCGATACGGCATCTCCGCATCTAACCGGGCAGGCGATCGACATCGGAAAAAAGGGAATGTCCTGGCGGGAGATCGCCTGGATGCGAGCCGTCCTGGGGCAACTGCAGAGCAGCGGCAAACTCGATGTCGAAGAAGAGTTCGAGCAGGCGTGCTTCCACATCTCCATTTACGAGACGTACGCACCCCACAGCCCGCTGCCGGCTCGCCTGGCGGCGAGCACCGATATGCCGGTACCTGCAGGCCCAGCGATAGGCCGCGTCGCCGCGCCTGTCCGTCCCCGGGTGAGAACTATGACGGTTGCTCAACACACACGCAGGTACGGTCACAGCTACTATGTCCACCATGAGCGGCGAGCGGTCGTCCATCATCGCCGTCATCATCGCAGGAGCATGTCTCTGCTGGCAGCCGGCCTCCGCTAGAGGTCTTGAAGTAAGGAACTTGTGGTAAATGTGTCAAGTTTTAAGCCGCCAGTTTTGCCTTGTCGGCCCAGACTTTGATTTCCAGTTCAAGTTTATCGAAA
>JAJZKY010000802.1 GCA_021803885.1 Planctomycetota bacterium | reverse complement strand
CCCTACTGCAGTGGAATTGGTCAAGGAAGCGGCCACGGCATAGAAGCCGGTTTGTTTGAAGTCAAAATGGCCGACGATCACGGTGTCGAGACCGCTGATCAGTAGCATGGCGAAGGACGAGACGCTCATGGCGGCGCAGAAGTTGAAGATGGTGCGGGTCGTCCGCCGGGTGACGCCGGAGGCGGTAATCCGGATATGGGAAAGATACCTGCGCCATGCGCCGATCTGTACCAGCCCAGCGCCCAGCGTAATGACGGCAACACAGGCACCCATGACAACCAGGCTGGCATGGAGGAAGACGGCGGCGACAATCGCGATCGCCGACAGCACCTGCGAGCCGCCGCCGATGACCATGGGCACGTTGTAGCGCTGGACTCCCTGGAAACTGCTGGCCAGCGCGGTGGTGGGCAGGGCGAGCGCGGTAGCTCCGCCGACCAGCAAAATGCCGAGCCTGACCTGGTGGACCAGGGAAGGAGTGAGTTGCCCGAAGAGATGCGGCACCTGCCAGACGAGGACGCCGACGGCCATGAGGGCAAGCGTTGCGCTGACCGCCAGCAGCGCCGTGGCTGTGCTGACCACACTGCTGGCGCCGACATGATCTTCTAAAGCGTGGTGCTGCGCGACGAATTTGCTGATGGCTGTTTGCAGGCCCAGCTCAAAAATTGCGGCATAGGCGCCGAGTTGCAGGATGAGCACCCACGCGGCGTACATGTCGTGCGACAGCCGGCGGGTAAGGAAGGGCGGCAACAGGGCAGCGGCCAGCACACTGACGGCGAAGCGGATCAGGTTGGCGACGGAGTTCTTCGCAATCGTCATTGGGCCGTGGGATTTCATCGCTGTCGCGTGTGCACCTGGGTCATGCGCGAGATTGCGCATGAAGACGGGCCTGAGTACTCGTCGGGAATAGTCATAGTCTACGGGAGCGGCTTCAGTCGCGCAGGACCGCGGGGGCTGAGGCGACTTCTGAGAGCGTCTTGAAGTCGTCATCGGGGAGCTTGAGCGCGGCGGCAGCGACGTTTTCTTCCAGGTGAGCGACGGAGGAAGTTCCTGGAATGGGAGCCATCACCGGCGAGCGATGCAGCAGCCATGCCAGGGCAACCTGCAAGGGGGTCGCGCCGAGTTTGCCGGCGACTTGCTGCAACGTTTCATTGGCCTGGCGGTTCTGGCCAAGGGGAGCCCAGGGGACGAAAGCGATCCCATGCTGCTCGCAGTAGTTGAGGAGGTAGTCCCACTCGCGGTCGGCAAAGCCATAGCGGTTTTGGACGGCGACGATGGGGACGATTTTCTGTGCCCGCTGTACATGCTCCAAAGTGACGTTGGAAAGCGCGACGTGGCGAATCTTTCCCTGTTCGCGCAGACGTGCCAGGGTGCCAACAGAGGCATCGAAGGAGACTGCCGCGTCTGGAATATGCAGATAATACACGTCAATATGGTCAAGGCGCAGGCGTTCCAGACTGCCTTCAACGGCCTGCTGCAGATGCTTCGGACTGGCGTTGTGAATCCACTGACCAGGGCCGATGCGCTGCCACCCACCCTTGGTCGCGATGACGAGGTCGCGAGGGTATGGAGATAAAGCCTCTGCAATCAACGACTCAGAAATGCCAGGGCCATAAGAATCCGCGGTATCAAGAAAGTTAACCCCCAATTCCGCGGCTCGCTTCAGGGTCGCAAGCGCCGCATTGCGGTCCGCTGGTGGCCCCCATATGCCGTTTCCGGTCAGTCGCATAGCGCCAAAGCCGAGGCGGCGGACGGTAAGGTTTCCCAATTGAACGGTTCCAGCGGCTGCGGCTGAGAGGGTCTCGACTTTCTGTGTCATGCGATCCGAACTCCTTTGTCTGGTTGACATTATGCCTGCAACTGCTATACTCAGCAAACCTTTAACTTAACCCGAACTCTTGTTCAACGGACCTTCAAATCCCCCATGCGAAGCCGTACGATCGAGTTATTTTTTGTCGCGCTTGTTTTGATGCCGTTCTTGCTTGTGCCCGGTGCCTGGGCAACGCAGAAGCAACGGACCGTCATTATTGCCCTGGATCAATCTGGCAGCATGGTGCGAAGCGATCCTGCCAGACTCCGAATGGAAGCGGCCGGACTGCTGGCCGCAACAGAAAATCCAGACGATCAAGTCGGACTGATCGCTTTCGGCGACAACGCCCATTGGCTGCAAAAGCCGATTGAGCGCAATCGGTTCGACTTTTCCCTTTTGGATACGATCGGGTCCTCAGACGCCCACACTTCCTTCTCGCCGGTTCTCAGCGCGGTTGAAGACTACCTGATCGGGCAGCCTTCGTCTTTCTTTCAGGATAACGACATTTCCCTGGTGCTGCTGACGGATGGTCGCAGCGACCCTGCCGACAAGGCTGCCGATGCCGATCGTTCGCGGGCGCTTTCGATTGCCCGCGAGAATGCGTGGCGGCTGAAGGTCTACACCATCGGCCTGGGGAACGATCTCGATCTTGGCTTCCTTGATCGGCTGGCGCGCACAACCAATGGATTCTCGATCCAGGCTGCATCGGCGTCCGACCTTCCAGAAGCATTTCTGCGTGTCGCGGCCCGGGCGGCGGCGCTCCCCGTGTATGTTCGCAGCTCGTCGGCGCAAAATCTGACGTGGACGGGAACCCCTGACCGAGTCGTTGTCGTGTTTACCGGCGAACATGCGGATTCGTTGCAATTGCCAGGTCGCGTCCTGTATCGATCTACCCATGTGGCGGTTGCTGAGGAAAACGCAGATGCAAAGAGCACCAAGCTGGCGTGGTCAGGACGAGGGCTCGTTTTTCTGTGTGTGCAGGAGCCGTTGCGGCTATCTCCAGAAGGAGAATTTCCATCGGCCTTGCTGACCGATGCGCCGCGCCCGTTGACGCTAACCCTCGAAAGCTCGCATGGGCCGGTGAAGAGCCCATTCTTTTTGCAAAGTGCCAG
>JAJZKY010000801.1 GCA_021803885.1 Planctomycetota bacterium | reverse complement strand
TTGCGCGCCAGCGGCGCTGACGCGTGGCTCTTCTGCGATATTTTTCATCGCGATCCCATTTCCGATCGCATCCTGGGTCTTTCGGAAGGCATTGCCAAACGGCGCTGGTTTTATCTGGTGCCGGCCGAGGGCGCGCCGCGCAAGCTGATCCATCGCATCGAAGCCGGACAACTGGAGGAACTGCCGGGCGAGGCCACGCTCTATTCCTCCTGGCGGGACATGGAATCCGGGCTGCGGCAAATGCTGACGGGATTGCGGCGCGTGGCCATGCAATATTCGCCGCGCAATGCCCTGCCGGCGCTCTCGGTGGTGGATGGCGGCATGCTGGAACTGGTGCGGGAAACCGGGGCGGAAGTCATCAGCTCGGCGGATCTGGTGGCGCAACTCGAGGCAGTGTGGACGCCGGAGCAACTGGCATCGCACCGCCAGGCGGGCAAGGTGATTGACCGGGTGATCACGGCCGCTTTCCGCCGGATCCGCCAGGCGCTCGATGCGGGAGAAACGCTGAGCGAATATGACTTGCAGCAGTGGATGATCGAGCGCATGGCGGCGGAGGGAGTAACGGCGGAAGAGCCGCCCATCGTGGCCATCAATTCGCATGCCGGCGATCCGCATTATGAGCCGTCCGCCAAAGGCGCGGCCGGTTTTCAAAACGGCGACCTGGTATTGCTCGATGTATGGGGCAAATGCCAGGATGCGCGGGCGGTTTATTACGACGTCACCTGGATGGGCGCCGCCACGCGGCGGCCGCTGCTCAAGATCGCGCGGGCCTTTACCCGGGTACGGGCGGCACGCGACGCGGCTTTTGCCTTGATTCAAGGCCGCATGCGGGCGGGCGAGGCGGTGCAGGGATGGGAAGCCGACCGGGCGGCGCGGCAGGTGATGGAAGAGGCCGATGTAGCCGGGCATTTCACCCACCGCACCGGGCATTCGATCGGGACCTCCGTGCATGGCTACGGTCCCAACCTCGACAGCCTGGAAACTCATGACATTCGCCGCCTGCGCCCGGGACACGGTTTTTCAATCGAGCCGGGGCTCTATTACGCCAGCTTCGGCATCCGGCTGGAGGTGAATGTTTATTTGCATGAGCGGGATGCGGAAATTACCGGACCCATCCAGAACGAATTGATTACAATATAATCTTTGGGCCGAGGGAGCAGCATCGTCCGGCGGCGCTCGACTTCACCGGCTGGCAATATTCCCGTTACCATGTCCACCCGCACCGATGCCGCTGCCTTAGCGGCCGCAGCCAGCGCCACGCGGCGCGCCAACCTGATCGCCGTCCTGAGCTGGCTGGCGCCCGGGGCGGGGTATTTCTGGCTGAAAAAATGGACCCGCGGCGCGCTCGTCTCCGCCGCCATCATCGGCATGTTTTTGCTGGGGCTGGGACTGCAGGGGCAGATTTATCAATTTTCGCAATTGGGCGACCTGCTGAGCATACTGGGCTGGATCGGGGATGTCTGCGGCGGCGGAATGTATTTTTTAACGCAAATTCTGGGGGCGGGCGCGGGCAATGCCTATACCGTGTGGGGCAATTACGGAACAACGTTTCTGATCTGCGCCGGGCTGCTCAACCTGCTGGCCGCGACCGATGTGCGCGACATCGCGCTGGGGCGAAAAAAATAGCGGCACAGCCGCTTTTTTTTAAGGCGAAACCATTGCGCAAAAACACCCCACCTGAAAATACGGAAGGGCGGTTCCTATCCGCCCCATCCTGCTTCGCGGGACAGGGTCCCCGGCCGGGGTTTGCGAACCCTGTTGGAGACTGGAATTTTATTGCCGTTCATCAGCGCGGAACCAGACAGAAAACCCCGCGCTTCGGCCCACGATCCCGCATTTGCACCGCAATGCGACTCGGCCGTGAACGCTGATGGCCCACACTCATGGCATACGCATTTCTCATCTGGCTGATCGCGCTCAAGTTTTCCCACTTCACCACCGTGATCCTGTTCGCGCTCTGCGCCTCGGTGGTCTTCGCCGTTACGCTGCGGGAAGAACCGCGCGAGCAGTTCAAATACGGCGCCTTTTGCTTTGCCAGTTTTCTGGGCGCCACCATCGTGGTGGGCTGGATTATGTACTTTATTAATCCACGCTAAGGATACGGGTGAAGCGATAAGCGTCGCATAGCTGCGTTGTCAGGCGCTCAGACATCCTCACACACCACCGAGTATGCCACGGTGTCTTCGCGCCTTCCGCCTGGCTCTGCCCGCTTCTCCCTTCACTTTAGATATTGTCTCAATCGGCATAGCCGCTTTTATTCTTACACACGAACATTTTCATGAAGTCCCGGCCGAAGCCGGCTATTAGACGCCTGCGAACTGCTTCGCGCCCAGCACCGATTCCGTCAGCTCCAATAAGCGCGCCAGGCCGGCCGGCAGATCGGCTCCCAGATCAATCCGCAACACCCGCCGCTTATGAGCGGCCAGTGACTGGAAATCGCCGATCGCCTGGGCCTGGAACAGCGTGGCGAAATCGTACTGCTGGCCGGGGATGGCGACTGGACCGGCGGAGGCGGCGGCGACGGCAGAGGTGAGCTGCAGGAAGACGCCGGTGTTGGGTCCGCCTTTATGCAACTGGCCGGTGGAGTGCAAAAAGCGCGGGCCGAAGCCGAGCGTGGTCGCAACCTTCAGCCGGCCGCGCAGCAAAACACGCAAAGCGCGTAATTGGGATTGCAGGCGCGGGCTGGCTTCGGAATAGACCATTAAAGCAACGTAATCGCCCGGGCGCACCGATTCGAGCAGTCTGGCCAGGGCCGCGGCGACGGAAGAGGCCGCCGGCTGGGCCGCGTCCTCGTAGGCGGCCAGGGCAGAAAGAGCCATGCCTTTTTCCTGATCGCGCGCGGTGGGCGCGGCATCAAGACCGGCCTGACGGGCGCCTTGCCGCAGGAAAGTTTGCAGTACACGGCTGGTATTGTCTTTGCTTT
>JAJZKY010000800.1 GCA_021803885.1 Planctomycetota bacterium | reverse complement strand
AGAGGTCAAGCCGTCACTAAGATTGTAATACGGTGTGCCATCCGGCGCGGTGCCATCGGCATTCAGCAGTTTGACGGTGGTGCCCCCATTGGAGTCATACAGTTCGGTTACTTCCACCAGCAGTGGTGTGGAGAGCGTATCGCCGCTGGTGTTTTGGGCCGTTAATCCGGCGAAAAGAGTATTGGAGGATTGATTCAATGACGTTTGACCATACATATCCGTAAAGTCGCCGGTGACATTGGTCAGATTCGCGAAATTAATGCCGCTGCCGGTTGCGGTACCCAGCAGCGTGACGGTCTGGCTGGCCGTGGCTCCGATCGAATCGGTGGCCGTGACCGTAAGGTTATTGGTTCCGGGATCGAGATTGACATCATCAAAGAAATCTCCCGCCGCATCCATCAATTGCACCGCTGTGCCGTTGACGGTCACGGACACAATCGGATCGCTTGAATTACCAGCCACAGCGCGGCCTGCGATGTATCCCAGAGTGCCGGTGTCCGTGGTATTCAGTATGGTCAACGTTGGCGCATCGGATGGGTTTAGAATAGTACCCGTCGCCGTGGCGTTTCCGATGGTCGCGTTGGCGGGACTCGATAGAACAACCGAGAAGCTCAACGGGTTGGCCAGCGCACCGGCGGCAAGAATCGGCACATTAACCGTCTCGCTGGTCACACCGGGCAGAAAGGTCAGCGTACCGGAGGTCGTCTGGTAATTAGTCCCGGCGATGGCAGTGCCGGCTTGTGTTGAATAGTTCACTGTGACGGGGTGGGCAACCACATTCTGGAGCGTCACGGTGAACGCCATGAATCCGGTGCCGGAAGCTGGCTCCACCGCGGTGGCGTTGGAAATCGAGATTGGCACGCCGGAGGTGATCGTTCCGGTAGCGGTGGCTTGGGCAAAGACCGCGTTGGTCGGACTGGGACTGCTTATGGCCACTTTGAAGTATTCGGGCGATTCATACGAAGCCGAGCCATTGACCGACACCGCCACATCTTGCGTGGTCGCGCCGGACGTGAACGTCAGTGTGCCGCTGGTGGCGCCGTAATCGTTGTCGGCCAGAGTAGCCGTGCCGTCGGAAGTCGCATAGTTGACCGTGATGGTCGGCATGCCGGGAATGGAGGTAAGCGTCACCGGGAAATCAAACGTCGTGGTTCCGCTGGTGACATCCTGTTGTGTCACAGAACCAATCTGAATCGTCGGAATCTGGGTCAACAGCACATCGGCGGAATTGCTGCCGCCTTTATAGGTAATCTGATAGGAGTAGTCGTGCTGGGTGAACGTGCTGCCTTCCGGCAGGCCGGTGAAGATAGTCGTCGGCGGCGTGGCTGCGGAACCATTGTTGACGATAATGTCCAGCGGCGTGGTGTAGGCAATCGGGTTGATGGTGTTGATGGTCAAAGTACCGGCGAGGCTGGGGGCGTTATTGACCAAAAGTTGACCATAGCCCCCTTGACCGAAGGAGGGTCCGAATCCGGGATAACCAGAACTGGAGGCCTTGGTTTCATCCACGCCAATGGTTAGGTTGCCGGTGGCGGTCTGGGTGTAAACGCCGCTCATGAGGTTCAAAAACGTCCCGGAGGCGATACTGAGCGTTCCGCTGTTATTTAAGGCCACAGCGTAACTGCCGTACGACCCCATGCCCACGCCGCCAGTGCCGGTGATTTCCAGATTGCCAGCATTATTGAAAGCCAGGGGGCTGGTGTCGCCGGGATTTATCTGCGAAGGACCGTATCCGCCACTGGCGGTAATGACAAAAACACCACCCTTGGCGTTGTCAATCGTGGCACTGTTGTACATGTTGATTGTGCCGGAACTACTGAGGTTCACCGTGCCGGAACTGTCCAATGCCACATTGGGTGTATTGGCGTCACCGAGACTTACCGAGCCGGTTATATTAAGAATTGCCGCATAATTGACGGCGATGGAGGCGTCTGCGACACCTCCGCTCCAGGTATTGCTGCCGCTGAGCGACACCGACCCCGTGCCATTAATTGTACCGCTGCTGAAGGCCAGAGCATTGATGTTGAGCGTATAGCCGTTGGTCGCCAGCGTCGCGCCCTGCACCTCCACCTGACCGCCATTGACGCTGGTCATGGTCGTGTTGCCGTCCAAGGTAAATGTCTCATTGCTGAAATTCAGCGTCCCGCCATCGACGGCAAACGCCGGAGCCGTATTGCTGGCGTTCGCATTCGTGCCGCCGGCATTGAGTTGCAATGTTCCGGCATCCACTTCCACCTGACCCGTGGATTGGTTGTTCAACGCCACCCCGCCGGTGCTACCGTAGGATTCAAAAGTGGTGGTCCCCGTGTTGGTCGTCTTCTCCAAGATTCCATCGTTGTTAAACGCCAATGCCGTCGCGTCAGCGGCGCTAAACGTGCCGGAGTTCGCAATGTCAAATACGCCCCCTGCTTCATTGTTAATCGCCGCCGCACTCCCCAGCGATATGCTGCTGCCACCCGTCCAATCCACTGTCCCGTAGTTGTCCAATACAGCGCCCGTGAGCGTGACTCCGTAGTAACTGTAGGGAATGGACAATGTCGCCCCGGCCTCCACGATCAATGTTGCATCCAGCGTGCCCTGACTCCAGGTATTGCTGCCGCTTAGCGACACCGACCCCGTGCCATTGATCGTACCGCCGTTGAAGTTCATACCGCTGACAATCAATGCGCCATTAGCCGTCAGCGTCCCACCAGTCACTTCAATCTGCCCGCCGTTGACGCTACTGATTGTTGCGTTGGCATTAAATGTGAAGCCCCCTCCATAGTCATAGAAATCCAAGATTCCGCCATTGACGGTAAACGCCGGAGCCGTATTGCTGGCGTTCGCATTCGTGCCGCCGGCATTGAGTTGCAATGTTCCGGCATCCACTTCCACCTGACCCGTGGATTGGTTGTTCAACGCCACCCCGCCGGTGCTACCGTAG
>JAJZKY010000799.1 GCA_021803885.1 Planctomycetota bacterium | reverse complement strand
GAACCAGAAGTCCGGTCTCGACATGCCCGGGAATTTATTTTTTGACAAATAAAGATCATGATTCAGCCAGCGACTCGGCCGATTCATCGTGGCGAAGCAAAAAAAGTGGCCCGCCGCTTTCAATCAATCGTTACGGCTTTGCTTTTGGCGGCAGCGGTCCGTAGATTACCGGTGAGGCCCAGCGTGTGGGTAAGTTCGCTGGATTGCCTTTGCCGTCCGGTCCACGCAAATCGTTGCGCGCGCGCAATTGCCGGCCCCAGGCCCGCAATCCAGTCAGAACTTTGCCTGCGATCCGCCAGTGCGGCGCTTTTCCCTTCGGCCAGCGATAGATGTCATTCCGGAGTTGAAAGGGACCGCGCAACTGACGCGCCAGCCAGACCATCCCAGGCGCCGTGGATATGATCCGGTTGTCGTAAAAAAGATTCGGGTCGCGGGGATCAAATCGGGCTTGCACCCGGACCGCATAGGCCAGTGGGTCGGCGGGATTCCAGTAGGTCAGGTTGTCATACACGCGCGCATTGCGAATCGAGCCGCCTTGCCAGGTGGAAAAGAAAAAGTTTCCCTGCCGTGATAAGTGCGGGTTGCGTCCGTTATTGACGCACAAGTTGTCGCGAATCACGGTGTTGACGTTGGTGTCCCGGCCCGCGGCGCCAAACACTGAAACGCAATAGCCATCGGAGTCGTGGCCGTAATTGTACTGAATCAAGGTGTTGCGGTTGTAATAGTCGCTGTCGAAATCTCCGCCGTCATGACGGCTGCCGGGGGAATGATTATAGCCGGCTTCGTTATATTCCACCGTGCATTGATGGCAGTCCCAGGTCCAGATGGCGCTGGGCGTGCCGACCGCGGTCACCGTGGTTTGCCCGGTATGGGTGGCCCGGGAGTGTTCGATTTTGGCTTGGCTGGCCACAAAAATCACAATCCCATCGCCGCCCACCCCGCGCACCACCGAATTGCGCACGACCAGATCGCGGCCGCGCGGGCCCTGCGGGCCGCTGAATCGCGCCCCGGCCAGATAAATGCCCGCCCACTGGGTCGTATGCCGCGCCGTTACGCGATCCACCCGCACTCGTTCCAGCCGTTCGTCCCGGCCTAGCGGCTGCATAACCAGCAGACCGCTGGCTTTCTGTCTGGGCTGGCCATGGACATGGCTGATGCTGACCCGGTACAAATGAATGGATTTTATGATCATTCCGGGCTTGTGGCCGGTGATCCAGATGCCGTAAGGATCGCCGCCTTGAGTGCGCAAATGTTTAATCCGCCAGTAGCTCTGATCGCTTAATTTGATCGCCCACCGTTTATGGCCTGCTTGAATGAGCGGCCGCCGCCCACGGCCATAAGCGCCGAGAAGAATTGGACGTCCAGGCGCGCCCGATCCAAGCGGGTGGATTTGCCCCCTGCAGGTCTGGCCCCGCGCCAGCAGCAGTTGATCGCCGGGCCGGTATGGCTGGCGGCGCGCGCGCGCGAGCGTGCGCCAGGCCGTGGCGGGGCTGATGCCATTCGCATGATCATGGCCGTGGACGCAGTTCACGTAATACGTCCGCGCCGCTGATGCGGGAACCTGCGCCGCCAGCCGGCCGCAGAGAATCGTGGCCACGCTGAGGATGATTTTATGGCGTGAGCAGAGCGGCGGTTTCATGGCGTAATTTTCATTTTTTCAGAATTTAGAACCGCAGATGCATGCGCAGGCCAAAAACCGTTACCGGTCCTCGCGCCCGGTTATAGCCGGGATTATGAATATTCTGCAGATCGGGTGCGAAGGAGATTCCGTGCCACAGATGCAGATTGTAATAGGCTTCAACAATCTGTTCCCGGCCGTAGCTCAGTCCGCCATCGCCGAGCTGAAAGCCGAGCCCGCCGTCGGCCAGGTATTGCGCGTGCGCGCGGGATATGCCGTTCGATACAAAGGCGATCCCGATATGATCGCGCCGCCGGCCCCAGAAGCGTCCGGAAATCTGCGTGCCTGCCAGCACGGTATTGTTGACTTCCGTATAGCTGTAGCTTTCATTGCGGCCATTATTCCAGCCGGCGCGCATGAAAACCCCCAGGTCGCGCCCCACCCGCTGTTGCCAGTTCAGCCCCAGGCCATATTCCCCGCTGGGCCGGCGCACTGCGCTGACTTCCGGCGTGGGCGTCAGGCCGGCCTGCCAGGCGGCTATGGCGCTGGTGAAGCTGCCCATGCGGGCATGGTCATAAAAGGCCAGGAAGCGGAGTTTGCCGTTCTCCGATGGCGCGTAATTCCAGTCGGCTTCGGCGTTTTCGGCGCGGTACGTGCCCAGGTGCAGACTGAGCTGCATCTGGTTGGGTATTTTGGTCATTAATGTTTCCGCATAGCGCAGCGTCCAGCCCGGCTCGTCCAGCTCGGCGTAAGCGCCGTAAGTATAGCCGCGGGTATCGGCGGCGTAGTCCCATGCGCCATTATTATCGATGGTCCAGTTCATGAACTGGGCATGATCGGAGTTGGCATAGGCGTTGCGGTCAAAAAAGTCAGGCAGCGTGAACTTGCCGAAATAAATCTCAATCCGCCGCCGCGGCAGATGGCGGGCGAGTTCCAGGTAATTAGGCGTATTCGGTATCACGCGCCGGCTTAGCGGCACAATCAGGTGCAGCATGGCCCGCGCCGGATAGGGGTTCACGCCCAGATTAATGCCACCGGCCGCGCGCACGGCGTCGAGATTGGTAAAACCGGCCAGACCCACCGAGCCGGAAAGTCCCGATCCTCCCGCATATTCCTCGTCATAGAGAAATTCCAGATGCGGGGTCAAACGCAGGCCGGTAAATAAGGTCGTGACGTAGGAGGTCGCGGTCTGGGGCACGGGCAGAAAACTCAAGGGTCCGCTATAGGCCGCCGGGAACCGGCCATGCGTCTGCGTGACCACATTGACCTGGCCGGCCAGCCAGATGCGATGATTCCAAAATAATTTTTTCAGAATTTA
>JAJZKY010000798.1 GCA_021803885.1 Planctomycetota bacterium | reverse complement strand
CAGGACTTGAGAGATCATAAGGGGCGAGGATTCGCTGCGGATGGCGTGATATGAGCCACATCTCGGGTAACTGAAAATAACGACCGATCACCTGACTGTACGCTCCCCCCAGAAAGGTGCCGTTCTCCGAGCGCAGCAGCACAAGCAAAAAACTGAGCTGGAACATCAGCCCCACCACCAAAACCACCGCCATTTTGGGTATCACTCGCACCGACATGCCGGTAAGCCAGACGCACGGGACGATCAGGGGAACGAGAAAGCGAGCCTGAATCTGGGTGAAGAGAAGCCAGGAAATAAGCTGCACCACGCCTGCTAAGAATAAAAGCCACGCCTCCGGACCGGTGGCCAGTGCGACGGCGGAAGCGACAAATATCGCTATCCAGATGATACCGAACCGGAGAATCCATGGGGTTTTCGGGCCGGGATATCCGGGGTGTCGGGCCAGCGCATCGGCCATGGCGGCAAATCCCGCGCCAAACTGCCGGTCGAGGAACCACTGATCGGCCATGGCGTGCAGGTGGCCGACGAAACCTGCATCGCGCAGCGGCGCCGTATGTCCACGATCAAACCGGGCGGCGAGATTTTTGCTCCAATGATCCATCCCCAGCGTATGCGCGAAGAGTGGAAAAATGGGATTGCCGATGGATTGGCGGGTGTGGCTGGCAATCATCGACCGTCCCATCCAGGGAGAATAGAGAGCGGTGGAGATCAGGACAACCAGCAATAAATCTCGCCATTGGCGCCGCGCAATCCAGATGGCCGCCACCGGCAGGGCAATCGAAATTCCGGCCGTCATTTTGACGCCGACGGCCAGCCCCAGCAGCAGACCCAGCAGCCAGAAGACCTGGCGGCTTTCGCCGACAATCGCGAGTGGCAATGCGACCGCCGCGATGAGAAGGACGGCGGGATCGTTGTACGCGAGAGAGCCGATGACAATGACCCATGGCGTGGAGAGGAGAAGAAGCATGGCGATGGCACGGCCGCGCCACGAAAGCGGCAGCGGCGCCAAGCCGACGGCGATGGCGGTTACGCCCGTCACGCCAACCATCAGCAACTGCGAACCATAAATCAGGCTGTACAAGCCTCCCCAGCCGGGTAATATTTTTACCAGACTCGCCATCAGGGTAAAGAGCATCTCGATATTCAGCGGTAGATAAGAATAAATATTTCCACGCACCGGGGCAATACTGCCTGACGCCACAAATTGCCCGGGTAATTGCAGGTGATATTCCAGTACGTCGTACCCTTTGCCCTCGGTGTGCCAGAGGGTTCCGGCTGGAAAACAGGCGGCGGTAAGAAGCACGGCAACGGGGATTGCGATGGCGGCAGCAAAAAGCAGCCAGCGGGCATCGATGGGTTTCCGGATGTTTGCATAGTGCAGAGATTTAAGATGGGTGCTCAGGGTGGCATAGCCGGCGATCGTGCCGCCCAGCAAAAGCACCAGCGGAGCGTATGCGAGCAGGTGCAGCGCCCCAATGAGCATCGTCAGCAAACCGAGTGAAGGAAGTCCAGCTGCGACTGAAAGCGCGAGAAAATAGATTCCGGGCATGGGTGTGGGAAGCTGCATCAAATAGGGACGGGCGGGCCAGAGCAGAAGCGTACCCAGTGCCGTGGCCGGGATAAAAATAAACATCGAGAGCGATGCGTTACCAAGGGTACTGAAAACTGCGCCGACCTGCGGCCCGGTCAGGACGACCATGACGATTGCGACGGCAATGACGAATACCGCCGACATGAACCATGCGGGAACAGTGCGAACTGAGGATGGTCGATCTGCGGCCAGACGGTACATAAGCCTTCCCTGTCGGTACACCCAAACGCCTGCGACCGCATCGAGTTGGAAACCGTATTCCGCCCGAGAGTCGGCAGCATGTTTTTACTGCCGTTCCGTGCAGGTTTCAAATGGCGTACCGGGCCACCGGTGGCCATCGCGGTAAAAACCATTTCAACCGCAGGGGCCGCTGGGGAACGCAGAGGACGGGCGACTGCGCCGCCAAATAGCCGCTGGCTTGCCGGCGGTAACGCTGGACCTCACACGAAGACGCATGTCAGCCGGCACATTTATGTGTCGCTTCGCCACCAGGGCACGCAGATTCACTGCCGAAACCCCCGCGCACCTTTGCGTCATCGGCGGTTGAAAAAATATTTACCGCCGTGCATCGCACGGCCCCGTATTTGCTCTACTTTCTACCGTTCAACTCTCACCTTTCTGGCCAGCTCCGCCGGCCGTGCCGCCAAATAGCCGCCGGCTTGCCGGCGGTAACGTCGGAAAGGGTATCAGTAAATTGGGGACGGCAGTCGCGCCCGCAGTTTGATTCCGCCTGCCCCGCGCGTTATAGTTTTGGGAGTAATTGAAATGTTGGGGCTCGCATGGTCGCCATCGATGAAAACTTGGTAGCCGCTGGTAAACGGAAGGCACCCGCCTTGACCTACGACACCGCCGGTCGGCAGATCAGCGATACCGTCACCACGCTGGGTGCTAATGTGGACGGCTCCGTCCGACGCATCGATACCTCCTACAACGCCCAGGGGCTTGTGTATCAGCTCACCAGCTATGCCGATACCGCAGGCACCCAGATCGTCAATCAGGTCGAAAATATTTACAACGGCCTCGGCCAGCTCGCCTTCCAGTACGAAGCCCTCACCGGTGCCGTTGACCTCGCCACCACACCCGTCGTCCAGTACACCTACACCACCCTCGGCACCGGCAGCCTCCCAAGCTCCATGGTCTACCCCAACGGCCGCACCATCACCTACAGCTACGGCTCCGGACTCACCAACACCAATGCCCCGCTCGATCAGGCCATCGGCCGGCTTGACGCCATCGTGGATGGTGCCAACTCCGGCGACCCCGGACAGGTGCTCGAACAGTACAGCTATCTGGGCCTCTCCACCATCGTCGCGCGCAACCACCCCCAGACCGGCATCAACCTCACT
>JAJZKY010000039.1 GCA_021803885.1 Planctomycetota bacterium | reverse complement strand
ATTTTCCACCGCCATGGCCCGCAGCGTGGTCGAAACGATGATATTGTCAGGTGCTGGAAGCAACGAGTCTGGGGCAGAGGTGTTCTCGCATCGCATCATGACTGCTCAATTGTCGCTGGTGCAGTTTGCTTCCCGTCAGGACCAGAAGGCGACTTTGGGTCGGCATTATTTTGAATATATACGGCACAATTGCTGACAACCGGAGAAATTGCTGCGATGGAATTACAATTGGGCTGCAGCATCCGCATATCGAACCGAAGGAAATATACGTCGTATAACGTTTGATATTGTATGGTGCCTGCTTGACTAGAAATGTTATACCTTGTATAAATAGTGCTTGTGTCGTCCGCGGGTGGCCGGCCCGGCAAACATGCCTGTGAACACGCCGGTATTGTAAATCCGTCTTGTGATCTAATACATAAAAGGAGAATACCCATGGATGAATCTATTCATCCCAGCGGCACAGCCCGTTTTCTATTGCGGACCACGGCATGGTTAACCACGATTGCAGCGGCGATTCTGAGTTTGGGCATGGCGCCAGCCGCCCAGGCCAAAATCCGGGCTATCGGAGTGGAAAATCAGTATGCCAATGTTATTGCCCAGATCGGCGGAAAATATGTGCAGGTCAGATCCATTGTCAGCAATCCTAATACCGATCCGCACGTTTTTGAGGCCAGTCCTTCCGTGGCCATGGAGGTAGCCGGGGCGCAGCTCATCGTCCGCAATGGACTCGGATATGACACCTGGGTAAAAAAGATTCTGGCCGCGGCCCCCAATGCCCACCGCCAGGTGATTGTGGCGCAGCAACTGCTGGGATTGCCGGAAAATACACCCAACCCGCACCTGTGGTACAAGCCTGGCACCATGCCAAAAGTGGCGGCGGCGATTGCCACGGCGCTGGGTAAGTTGGACGCCGCTCATGCGCGATATTTCAACACCAATCTCAAAATATTTGATGCTTCGCTGAAACCCTGGTATGCGGCGATAGCCGCTTTCAAAGCCAAGTTCGGTGGTACGCCCGTGGCCGTCACGGAGCCGGTGGGCGATTACATGCTGGAGGCGACGGGCTGCCAAATCAAAACCCCATGGACGCTGCAAGCGGCCATCATGAATGGTACCGACCCTGCGCCGCAGGATGTGAGCATTCAAAAGCGGCTTTTGCGGCAGCATCTGGTCAAGGTGTTCGTCTATAATCAACAGGTGACGGACCCTCTTACCGCCTCATTCCTCCACCTGGCGGAAAAGTCGCACATTCCAGTGGTGGGTGTGTACGAAACCATGCCCACCGGTTACAGTTACCAGCGCTGGATGCTGGCCGAAGTAAAGGCTTTGCACTTGGCGCTGACGCGTGGTATTTCCACCACCGTTCTGAAATAGCAGCGGGCGGCGATTCCATAAACCTCTGCCATCGTCAAGATGCTAAGGTTTTGTGCCAGGGCCTCAACCCACGGAGCAGTGATAACGATGCACGAACATACCACTCTGCCTCCCCCCGTTCCATCAGACCATCACGCTGATGCCAACTGTGCGTCGGTGCTGGCCGTAGAGGACCTCACGGTAAGCATTGGCGGCCGGATGCTGTTGCAGGGGGTTACCTTTGCGCTGCAACCCGGGCAACTCTGTGGTCTGATCGGAGAAAATGGAGCGGGCAAAACCACCCTGCTGCGCAGCCTGATTGGAGTGCAACCTTCCCCCCATGGCCAGGTAAGCATCAGCGGGCTTTCACCGCGCAAGTCCCGCGACCTGGTGGGTTATGTACCGCAAAAAATCAATTTCGCCCCGGATTTGCCCATGCGCGTCTATGATCTGGTACAACTGGGGTGCGATGGTCATCGTCTGGGGCCCAGGTGGTTTTCCCGGCGGCTTCACCAGCAGGTTATGGCCGCACTGGATGCCGTGGGTGCCCAGGATTTTGCTTACCAGCGTATCGGCGAGCTTTCCGGCGGCCAGCAGCAACGGGCGGTCATTGCCCACGCGTTGGCCCGGCGGCCGCGATTACTTTTGCTCGACGAACCGCTGGCTAATCTCGATTTTCGTTCGGCCAATGAATTAGCCGGATTGCTGGGCCATTTAACCCGGGTACACGGTATTGCGGTTCTGGTAACCGCCCATGATATGAACCCGCTGCTGCCGGTGATGGATCATATTGTTTATCTGGCCAAAGGCCGGGCGGCCAGCGGGAGTGTGCGCGAGGTTGTGCAATCGGCAACGTTGAGCATACTCTATGGTTATCCCGTAGCGGTTATCGAGCATGGCGGACGGGTGCTGGTGTTGCCGCATGCCGACGCACAGGCAGGAGAAGACGGCTGCTACCTGATGCCCAACGGCTCCGCCAGCGGGGGTCAGGCGTAAATGTTGACTTGGCTGGCCCATATTTTACATTGGAGTTTTTTGGACAGCGGTTCCGTGCAGACCGCGTTGCTGGTGGGAGGCAGTGCGGCGGTGGTATGTGCCGTCATTGGCGTATTTACCATCTTGCGCGGCTACGCCTTTGCCGGCCATGCCCTGGGAGATGTCAGCAGCGCCGGCGGTTCGGCGTCTTTTCTTTTGGGAATCAGTCCGCTGGCAGGGTTTCTGGGAATTGCCGGGATAGCGGCGGTGAGCCTGGAATTTCTGGGGGTGCGCCGGGCCCGCGAACAGGATGTGGCAACGGGTATTGTACTGGGAGCGGGCATCGGGCTGTCCGCCCTTTTTCTGTACCTGGATACAACCACTACCAATACCACCGGTACGGCAGTGACGGTGATGTTTGGCTCCATGTTTACATTCCCGGCGAGTCTGCGATTGCCGGCCATGATGACAGCCGCCGCAGCTTTAGTCATGATGGCAATTCTGTACCGGCCGCTGCTTTTGAGCATGGTAGATCCGGAACTGGCCACCACACGGGGCATTTCCACCAGATGGGTGGGATTGCTGCACCTGCTGACGCTGGCCGCGGCTGTGGCTTTGGCCGCCCTTTCGGTAGGGGCAGTGCTGGCCTCGGCGCTGGTCATCGGACCGGCCGGGGCCGCTGTGCGCATCAGCCGCCGACCAGGCGTGGCTATCCTGCTGGCGATGCTGCTGGGATTAACGGCGGTTTGGTGCGGCATCTGGATGGCGTATGAAAGCTATTACTGGTTTGCCGGCCGCGCGTGGCCGGTGAGTTTTTTTGTGGTAACGATTATCTTTTTAAGCTACCTGACCAGCGTTCCCCTGCAGTACGTACGGCGGAGGCGGTTTGTCAGAGCCATGCCGATGGCGGCCTACGCCGGAGGTTAAAACAAATATGTTCGACATTTTTATGATCCATACCTGGATCGCCTCCACGATCATCGCGGTAACTGCGGGCATTCTGGGGTTTTTCGTGGTATTGCGGCGATCGGCCTTTGCGGCCCATGCCCTGCCCCTGGCAACTTTTCCCGGTGCAGCCGCAGCTCAACTTCTGGGAATTCAGCCGCTATGGGGACTCATGGGCTTCGTAACTCTCGCCGTGGTGCTGCTGCACCAGCTCCAGAAACTCTGGCGCAAGGATGTCGCAGCCGGACTGGTGCTGGTAACACTTCTGGCGGTCGGCTCGCTGCTGCTTAGCATGACTAACACGTATGCACCGGCAGTGTTTTCTTTGCTGTTCGGACAGGTGCTGGGCATTTCCGCGGCGGATTTATGGCCGGTGGCCACCATTGCTTCGCTGGTGCTGATTGGGGCCATGAGCCTGTATCGGCCGTTGCTGTTGCAATCAGCATTCCCGGAACTGGCCATCTCGCGTGGCATCAGCGCAGGCGTTATTGACATTATTTTTCTGGGGTTGCTGGGACTGGTTACGGCCATGGCCATGCCGGTGGTGGGCGCATTGCTGGTTTTCAGCTTACTCATCGCACCTGCCGCAGCGGCTCAAAGCCTCTCCGCACGTCCGTTGCAGGCCCTGGTATTAGCGGTCATGTTTTCCGTGGGAATGATGTGGCTGGCTATTGCCTTGTCGTTCTGGACCAACTGGCCGATCGGCTTTTTTGTCGGAACTATGGGCGCGTTGCTCTTTACCAGCGCCCGAATGTTTCGGTATATTCGACACCGCTGGTTTTCCACAGCCCTGCCGACGACCATGAAAAACTCGTCTATGAAGTTGATTCTGGCGGCGCAGCCTGGCGAAGCCTGAATCACGACAAGGGGCTGCGGCCGGAGTGTGTTCATGATTACCGTCGGCTGTTTTATTTTTGAAGACATGACCGCATTGGATATTGCAGGGCCGTATGAGGCCCTTACGGGCCTGCCCAACATCCAGACGATTCTCGTCGCGGCCAGCGCCGGGCTGGTGCGAGCTGAAGGCTCCATGCGTATTGCGCCGGATTGCACGTTCGCTTCGGCTCCAGCATTGGATGTGCTGATTATTCCTGGCGGCTCCGGGATTAACCGCATTATGGAAGATAACCTCTGGATGGATTTTCTCACCGGGCGCGCAGCGGAAGCCCAATGGATAACCTCCGTATGCACCGGAGCGTTGGCCCTCGGAGCGGCGGGACTGCTGCGGGGCTATCGGGCCACCACGCATTGGCTGTCTTTGGATCTTCTGGCCAAATTCGGAGCTGTTCCCTGTCCGCAGCGCGTCGTGGTGGACCGCAACCGCGTAACCGGTGGGGGCGTGACTGCAGGTATCGACTTAGGCCTGGCTCTGGCGGCCATGATCGTCGGCGAAACTACCGCGCGGGAACGGCAATTGCTGTTGCAATACAATCTCCAGCCGCCCTTTCCGGATAATAACCCGGACAGCGCCGACGCCCATATTGTCCAGGCTGTCCGCGTCGCTCGTTCCGGGATTCAGCAGGCTCGCCTGGAAATAATTGACCGCATCACGAGGCGAGCCGCGGGTACGCACCAAACATGAGAGCACTTCGGTGGGGAGGCACATTTCCCCAGAAATCCGTATGGCCCCGGACACAGGTACGCTGCGGCCAGCTACTCCACACGAGAAAGCAATACCGTGCGGCTGCGGATACCCGCCTTCACATAAATATGCTGATGATTGCCAGGCAGCCCCAGCGTCATCAGTTGGGCACCGGAAAGTCTAAGCAGTTCGCGCTCCGACGCATTGGTAATGCGATACGTTGCTTCAGGCACCAAGCCGCGCAACGGGTGACATGGCACCTGATGGCCCAAAAGCGAATGGACCACCACCAGCGAATAAACACTTTGCGAACCATCCGGCTGCACCATTTGCCAGGCGCTGGCCCCATGATCGCTCGCCGTAGTCAGTCGATGCAGCCGGCCTTGCTCGATAATCGGACGAATTTTGCGGTAAAAGGCGATGTTGCGGCGATACGTGTCCAGTTCTTCCGCGGAAAGGCGATCTAAATTCGTGCCTATTCCCAGAACACCCCGCATGGCGGTATCAAATCTGACTTCCAGCGGAAGCACCCGTCCGGTCTGGTGATTGTGTTCATGTGTGACCCAGGATTCCATCACTCCGGGCGGATAAAATAAAGAAAATCCATCTTGAATGTACACACGATCGAGGGCATCGGTATTGTCGCTGGTCCACACCTGTTCCACGCGGCCCAATATGCCTAAATCCACCCGCCCTCCCCCGCCGGAACAGGATTGAATTTCCAGCCGCGGATATTTTTGACGAAGTTGATCCATAATGCCGTAAACACCCGCAACATGGCGAAACCAGATTTCCTGCCCGGCCACGCTGCCCGGCTCTATGGCATGGCGATTCATATCCCACTTGAAGAACGTAATATCGTACTCCTGAAGCAAGGCATCGAGCATGGTATGCACATGGTGGACAACTTCAGGGCGGCCAAAATCAAGAATCAACTGGTGACGCAATTCGGTACGTGGACGGGTAGGAAAATGCAGCACCCAATCAGGATGGGCCCGGTACAAATCGGAATTCGGATTGACCATTTCCGGCTCTACCCAAAGACCGAACCTCATACCCAGTTTTTTGACTTCCTCAATCAGCGGGTTTAATCCATTCGGAAAAATAGTCCGGTCCACCACCCAATCGCCCAGGCCGGCATGATCCGAGCGACGCCCCTTGAACCAACCATCGTCCACACAAAACAGTTCCACCCCAATGGCGGCGGCAATGCGGGCCAGCCGCACCTGGCTTTCAACGGTCATATCAAAATATACCGCTTCCCAACTGTTATAAAGCACCGGACGGGAAGAAGTATGCACCGGCACAGGAAGAACATAATCACGGGCAAAACTGTGCAGGCGGTGGCTTGCTCCGTCAACACCATCGTCTGCAACGCCAAAGACGAAGGCAGGTGTGGTATGGCTTTCGCCCGGAGGCAGGTGCAGCGCAAAATCATCAGTTTCATAACCGCCATGAATACGGATAGGGTCGGTCGGCAGTAATTCAAAACGGATGGACCAGTTGCCGGAGTAAGCCAGTGCGCCAAAATAAGTCGGGCCGGATTCCGGCATGGCCTGGCCGCGAGGTTGAACTAAAAAGGCCGGGTTAATACTGTGGCCGGTGTTGAGGCCCTGCTGTTTAAGCACTGTCAATCCCTGCTGCAGAGATTGGGTAACCGGAATAAATTCCCTAGCCCAGGCACCGGCCGTGCGTGTCAAGTCATATTCGCCCAGGGGCAGATGGATGGTGGCAAACGCCAGCGATTCAATAGTTACCGGCATCGTGGTGCGGTTTTCCAGCTCTGCCCAGCGTTCAATGATATCCCATTCAGGTGTGAGGCGATAAAACAGACGCACGCAAAAATCCAAGCCAATATCCTGCATATCGATGATCAAGGTTTGCCGGGCCGTGGCCTGTTTACGTACAGGCCGGCCATGCACAGGCGAAAGCCCGGGGACGGCATCGGTACGAATTTCATGGCGGCGATAGCGCGGGCGCAGATCGCGGATGGGATAAATGGCAGCATCCTGCGCGGCAACCGGTCCACCGGCCGCAGGAAATGCCGCCTTCACGGCAACATCGTGGTACGAAATGTCGCCAAAGGCTGGAAATTCCCATAAGCGGGTTTGATTTTCCCAGGAAGCCCAATCAGCTCCAGGATACTCATCCAGCAGCGACAACCGCAACGGCTGTACCGCAGGATCAATGGCCGCAAATTTAACGTGTACCAGTTCACCATTCGGTAGAATCTGCATGGCATAAAAGGACCGATGCGTGCGGAGTAAAAAAAGTTTCTGCTGTGCATCAAATGTAATGGCTTCGGTCATGGTCTTATCCTAAAACGTGGCCAACAGGACCACAAAAATCGCCAGCCAGACAACATCCAGAAAATGCCAGTAAATGCTGCAATATCTTACACCGGGATAATAATTACGCGAATAACCGCCCTTCATCGCCCGCCATAGCACCACCCCCAGAGGAATCAGGCCACCGATGACGTGCAGTGCATGCAAGGCGGTAAATACGTAAAAAGCTGCGATTAACACATGAGTCTGAACCACCGGAGTCAAACCGGGAGTCAGGCCTCCGGTGTTGCGTATGCCAACCCGCGCCATGGCCATATCGGATAGCTGCAAGGTGTGGAAGATGTCCACCGCGCTGATAGCCTGTAAAATTAAAAACAACAGACCAAGGCCGAACGTGGCGGCAAGATTCCGCGTCAATTGCGATTCCCGCCCCTGCTGTATCGCCCGCAATGCCATGTGCATGGTGATGGAACTGATTAACAAAACTGCGGTGCTAACCCAGAGCAGTTTTGGAAGATGCAGATGTGCAACCATTGGAGACTGAGCGCGAATATACAAATAACCTGTTAAACTCGATCCAAAGAGAACCGAGAGTGAAAAGACCAGCAGGCCCACCCCCATGGCCCCGGCTCCCGGCACAAATAAGATCGGCTGACGCGAAGATCCAGTGGCAGCATTTAAGAAGCGTGGCGGCGGGTCGATGTCGTCTGTCATGTTGTGCTCCGACAACCCATTTCGCCCGACAACAGCGAATGCGCCCTCACCGATACAGGTATCACGGTGCTCATGGCAAAGCTAACTTACGGTGTGGTCGGGGGTAATGCCGCGGTTTTAGCCCGCCCCTGCGCAGCCTGAACCATTGCCGGGGCCTGACCTTTTATGAGTTGCGATTTATATTGCAGGGTATCGTGGGCGGAAAAGGAAATAAAAATCGCGATGAAAATAATTACCAAAATCAACGCGGTAAGGTAAAAAGGATGGTCGTAGCGCAGATGCATAAAATACATCGCAGCAACAATGGCCATGGCCGACGCAATGGCTAAGGATACAACCACACTCAATCCGTGCAAATGCACCTTGTCCAGCAGCAAATTCAGCACCGTCAGAGCGCACAGTGCAACCCACACCGCCACCAAAATCCGCATGGGAATAACTGTTGAATGGGACGGGGTTACCGGTCCAGCACCATGAGCATGTTCTGCGTGATCTGACAAAATCAATTCTCCTTGACGTTCCAACGGTATAACGAGCTTAGTGGATCAGATAGAGCAACGGAAATAGAAACATCCAAATCATATCCACCACGCCCCAATACAAGCCGATAAAATCGACGGGAGCATAATAACCGGGGCCAAAATCCTTGCGAATCGCCCGTACCAGCAGATAGGTAAGCAGAATAATGCCGACAATCACGTGAATGCTGTGCAGCCCGGTCATTAGAAAATAAATACCAAAAAATATCTGCACATTGTGGGGTTGACTGGCCGCGGCCGTGACGGATGCTGCCGTAACGGGATCTGCCGGTCGCTGCGCCAAAGCCGGTCCAGCCGGACCGATGGCTGCCGGGGCAATATTAGAATGAGCCACCAGGTACCCCTGCTTGCCCAGTTGATTAAGTTGACTCCAACTGCCGCCGACAGCTCCGGATTTGGGCACCATCACCTGCTGTCGCGGTGCATTGACGGCGGGATGATAATGAGTGCCCCACATCAAGTGCTGCTGATATTCTTCAAAATATTCATAGCCGTGAATGACCAAAAAACCGAATCCGCCGGCGATGGTCAAAAGGAGAGCAATAATCAAAGCGGTACGTTTTCCCAATTGGGCACAGCGAATGGCCCAGGCCATGGTAAAACCGCTGGATACCAGTACCAGAGTACACAATGCGCCTGAAACCGGGTCTAGGTAGCGCGAAGCATAAATAAATATTTGCGGATGCAACATGCGATATACGGCGTAGGCGCAAAACAATCCGCTGAAAAGGAGAAATTCCGTCCCTAAAAATAGCCACATCCCCAGTTTGCCGGAGTCGAATTGCTGCTGCGGCGTATCAAAATGATGGGCCAAATGCCGGCCAGCCACTTCTTCCGGACTGGCAAGCGTCAAGGTCGCGATGGCGTTTTCACTCATCTTTTCTCACTTATCTGTTTGGTCTTCAACACGGTTCATTTCGGACAGCATAAAGATCGTGCTTTACGTCCGCCACGCTATACTGCCGGCTCAGCGGATTAATGGCCAGCACCCACACCCGCCAACGCCGGCACAGGCTCGACATGGACAAATCCTCCCAGACGGCCATCATATTCCATATCCTCATAGTGATATGGCCCTTGAGTTACTACAGGCATCTGCTGGAAGTTGCCGGTGGTGGGCGGCGACGCCATCGACCAATCCAGCGTGGAAGCACCCCACGGATTCGCCGCCGCCTTTTTACCTCGGACCAGCGAATGAATCAGATACCCCGCCATCAGTACAAACGCTGCGAGCTGAATGTACGCACCCACCGTGGAGGCAATCATGTAGGGCTGATACTGGGGCAAATACGTGGCGTAGCGCCGCGGCATCCCTTCGGCACCCACAATAAACTGCGGGAAAAAGGTCAAATTAATACCGATAAAAAGCATCACGCACGTGATTCTGCCCAGGGTTTCGTTGTACATCCGGCCAAACATCTTCGGCCACCAGTAATGCAGGCCGCCGATAAAGGCAATGATCGTCCCACCCATCATCACATAATGGAAATGGGCCACTACAAAGTAGGTATCATGCAGCACCACATTGGTGGCCAACGCCCCCAGAATAACGCCCGTGAATCCACCAATGGTAAACAGTACAATAAAGGACAGGGCGTAGAGCATCGGGGTGGTCAGCGAAATCGCCCCCTTGTACATGGTGGCCAGCCAGTTGAATACCTTTACAGCGGAAGGCACGGCCACAAAAAAGGTCATAAAGCTGAATATGGCATCCCATTCCGCCGATTGTCCATTCACAAACAGATGGTGGCCCCATACCACAAAACCAATCAGGGCAATGGCCAGTGAACTCATGACAATAAATTTGTAACCAAAAATAGGCTTGCGGCTGAACACCGTGATAATTTCCCCGACGATACCCATCGCCGGCAAAATCATAATGTACACGGCCGGGTGCGAATAAAACCAGAAAAAGTCCTGAAACAACACCGGATCTCCACCCAGTGCCGAATTAAAAATTCCCACTCCCATCACCCGCTCTGCAACCAGAAGGAGCAGCGTAACGCCCAGTACCGGCGTGGCCGCCACCTGAATAATGGACGTGGCATACGAAGCCCAAACAAACACTGGCATCCGAAACCACTTCATTCCGGGAGCCCGCAATTTGTGAATGGTAACGATGAAGTTAAGCCCGGTGAGAATAGAACTGAAACCCAACAGAAAAATACCCAGGACCATCCAAACCACATAGGTTTCAGTTTGAATGCTGAAAGGAGTATAAAAAGTCCAGCCGGTATCCACCGCACCCAGCAGCGTGGAAACCACGGCCATGATCGCACCAGTTACATACAGGTAATAGCTTAAAAGATTCAGACGTGGGAAGGCCACATCCTTGGCCCCAATCATCAACGGCAATACAAAGTTGCCCAAGGCCCCGGGCGGAATAGGAACCAATACCATAAAAACCATGATGATGCCGTGAAGGGTAAATACCTGGTTGTAATGTTTATAAGCCTCATAACTACCATGAAAAATCAATCCATTGGGTACCAGCAGTTGGGTGCGGATGACCATAGCCAGCATGCCGCCGATGAAAAACATCGTCAGCCCGGAAATCAGATACATCAGGCCAATGCGCTTATGATCCAGGGTAAAAAGCCAGGACTTAATACCCTTACCCTGATTGAGATAATTTCCGCCAACCGGAATTTCTTCACGAGCGTGTTCGCCAATATCCACTGTGGTTGTGGTCATGTCACGGTCCTTATCATAAAAGACGTCCCATCCATTGATAAACACCCACTATTTTTTTGCCCCGCCGCCCGGCGGCCAGCTCGCTTTATTCGCATGGTCGCTTAGCGAGTTAAGGTACCATATTATAGCCTCGAGTTTTTTCTCGTGTGGATGTTTCGGTCCGGAAAGCATGGCCCCAAAGGTTCCCGGCATCACACCGGCAGTAGCCCCCTTCACCAGCAGTGTACCGGGATGCAAAATCATTTCACTTAGATACTTGTAATCGGCCGTAACCACCTTCCCATTCGTTAGCGTAACCTTTGAACCGGCCAAATTCTTCCAGGTCGGCCCAACACCTGTAGCTCCGGTGGTAGAATGGCAGCCAGTGCAACCGAAGGTCTGCACCAGCAGCTTGCCTTTAGCGACAAGCGGCAGCGCTGCCGCCGGCAAACCGGATGTCTTGGCCGGTGGGGAATTCAGCTTTACCGGAGGTTGAACCGGCGTAGATGATTTCCTCAATTCCGGAGGCAGGGACTGTTGATTTGCATATTTACTCTTGCTGTTAATATAGGCAATCAAGGCGTCCAATGCCCGGCCATTGGGCGATATTTTCTTTAGCTGAGCGGCGAAAGTATTGGGCATAATACCGCGGGGATAACCTTTCACTTTCAAATGACCGGGATGGACAATCGCATTTTTAAGGTATGCATAGTCCGCAACTACAACCTGGCCATTAGTGTCATGCACTTTGGAACCAGCCAGATTTTTCCAAGTCGGTCCCACACCCCCGGGAGCACCCGTCATGTTGTGGCAGGCTATGCAACCCAACGTGACATGCAATTTCCGCCCGACCTCCGCCAAGGACAGGGGCTTGCCATTTTGTTTCCAGATATCGGCTATGGCATGAACACTCTTTTTAAATTGCGCATAGGGTTCCACAATCACCCGTGCACGCATCTCGGAATGGCCGGAGCCGCAATATTCCGCGCATTGCAACCACATCCGGGCAGGCTTTTTGGCCTCAATCCAAACTGTCATCACCCGTCCCGGCACCACATCTTTTTGAATACTCAGCCGCGGTATCCAAAATCCGTGCAGAACATCTGAAGAGGTCATATCCAAACGCACCGGCCGACCGGCAGGCAAATATAATTTGTCACTGATGCCGCCATTGGGATAGACAAATGTCCAACTCCATTGCTTGGCCTGCACATCAATTTTATACGCGCCGGACGGCACTGTATCCATGTTCAGATAGTATTTGAACCCCAGCACAAACATGATCATCAATAAAATCAAGGGGATAATCGACCATGTAAGTTCCAGCGGCGTATTATGGAGGTGACCATGATCGCCCACCTGATTTTTGGTTTTGGCATGATAGCGAATGCTGAAATAGACCATCAGTACCACAATCAGCACGGTGAAAAACACCGCCACGCCCAAAATGAAATCCCACAAAAATTGTACATCCGGACTCGTTACCGCATCGGAATGTGGCAATCCCCACGCGGCCAGCACTCCGGGCAATTTCAGTGTCGCCATCTGAATGATATTGGTTGCGCCTGTCGCAAAATTGAAACTCAAGTTGAAGCTCCCGATGAACTATTCTTTCCGCGGCGTTTTTTATCCCAATAAAATACAAATCCAAACATAGTGCCCAGCGCCACCACCACCAACACGCCAGACAGCGTCATCACCCGCACCGCAATGGCCGCATAGCGCCCGGTTACAGGGTTAAATGAGCAGCACAACAGCAGTACCTGATCAAAAGCCGTGCCAAGCGTATGATCTCCAGCTTGCACCAGGCTTAATTTCAGTGTCGTGGGATGATAGCTGATCCCATAGAGATACTGTGAAACCCGCCCCCCCGGCGTGAGTACAAATATGGCCGCCGGATGGTCATAGCGCTGTAACTGCTTGAACCACACATAGTGAAAACCTACCGCTGAAGTCATGGCCTGTATTGCCGGTTCTTTGCCAGTAAGAAAATGCCAATGCTTAATCGCCGTGGCACTGTGCAACATGCTGCCATACTCAACTTTTTTCTCCGCGGCCATCTTGGGGGTATCATGAGGATCAAAGCTAATTGTAACCACATCATAATCAGACCCTGCCACCAGCGGCATTTTGTTCATCGCTTTGGCCACGCCATCCATGACAAACGGACATACTCCCGGACATTCAAAATAGATGAAATCCAGAATAACCGGACGGCCTGGCTTAAAATACCGCTGCAATGTCACCCGTTTGCCGCGGGAATTGCGAAAGGTCAGGTTCAACGGCACCTTGGCCCCAATGTGCTGGGTAATGCCCGCCACCAGATCTTCATGTTGGTCATGGGCCGCATTTTGAAAACCGCCGAGGTAATTTTGGGCATGGAGTTTAGAACTCATGGACATACCAATCACCAGCATCATTAGCAGCATCACGCGACGAGGAATCCACTCCATCGCGGAGCAATTCCTGGGTACAAAATGACGCCTGCCAAACATGGTCAAATTCCCGACAACCCATGCTACTGGCCTGTCGGACTCA
>JAJZKY010000797.1 GCA_021803885.1 Planctomycetota bacterium | reverse complement strand
GCCGTTATTCACTGCGGTGCGTGCTGAGCCGATGTCGGCTTTTTTAATAGCGGGGCGTCAAAACCATCCACGCCGAACGGGAATTCCATTGGCTCTGGCGGTACTTCTGCTTTTTGCGCAAGTGGCGCTCTGGATATTGCCCGGCTCTCAATGGGCGGTGTGGTTTTACCTTTTTTTCGGTGTTCCGATGATTCTACTGGCTGCCTGCCTGACTTGCCCGGCGGTGGCTCTGGCGATGGAGCGGATTTTCGCCCGGCCCATGGCATGGATGTGGGGTGTGAGCCGCCCATTCGTCGCACACAATTGGGTACGATCCCCCTATCTGGCCGGTGCCATGGTGGCATCGCTTCTGGCGGGCATGGCGTTTTTTGTCTCGATGCGTTCGCGCGGCGAAGGGTTACTGGCGTCATGGGAGTTCCCGGCTCACTTTCCCGATGCGTTTGTGTTCAGTCCGTTTGAGCCCATGTCCACCGCTCAAGTCGATGCCATTTCTGCGCATGTAAAGGGAGTTCGTCGAGCCTCGGCACTGACGGCATTCTGGGTCCGGGGCATGATAAAAGGGCGTAAGGTCCGCCTGCTGTTTGTAGCCGTGCAGCCCAAAACATTCGCACCCATGCTGGGCCTGAAATATGTTGGTGCGCCGGCGGCGAAGATTGAAAAATCCATGGCAAGCGGTCGCGGCATTGTGATAAGTCCCCAAAGCGCCCGCGCTTTGAAACTATCGCTGCAAAGCCGGGTGGTGCTCGGTACCATCGATGGGCCAAAAACCGTAGAAGTGGTGGGGATTGGTCAATCGGCGGGCGTTAATATCGCACAAAATTACCTGCGTGTGGGGCAGGTATTTCATAAGACAGCCGCACTGGCGGTATTGGGCACGCTGCATGAGGCCAAGGCCTGGTTTGGCATACCCGGCTGCAACATGGTGATGCTGGATGTTGATAAAAAAGCCCAAGCCATGCCTGTCGTCATATCGGTCAAAAAATTTCTGTCAAAATCGGCGGCCCCTTCAATGCTGGGTTCACTCCTGGGCATGGGTGCCCTGCAATTGCATGGAACGTCGGTACGGGCCATGAAGCGGCAACTCAATCGGGTAATTACTGATGTGATGCGTGCGCTTTCGGCGGCGGCCATCGGCGTGATGCTGGTTGGGTCAATTGGAGCGGCGATACTGATAGCGGCGGCCATTCGGCAGCGCCGCTATGAGTTTGGGATATTACGGGCGGTGGGTGCCACGCGGGGGCAGATTGTCCGCATGGTTATTGCCCAGATGTCCCTATTAGTTTTTGCGGGCATTGTGATCGGGGCATTTGTCGGCATTTATATCGCCTTCATGGCGACGCGTGTAGATCACCGCATGGCGGGATTTGACTCGCGTTTTATTATTTCATGGGAATCAATCATCGTGGGTGCGTTAATCACTGGGGTACTGGCCCTTGCCTTTGCCATCGGCCCTGCCCTCGGAGCATCACGGGCCGGTATACGCGCGCTGGTTGGCGAAGGACGCGGCTGACGGGATGCGATGTAGGCACGATTTGCATCAGCGATTCTTGACACTGCGGCGGCAGGGATTACGATCAAAGCAATGGTTTTGTAACGCCTAAGCCACGTAGTTTTCAGATGGTGTGCAGATGAGTGAGCGCGAAAAATTTCATGCCGAAGAACTTGCCGTAGTGCTAAGCCACTATGATCTGGGAGTTATTGAAGCCATAAAGGAATTTCCGCGCGGGTCGCGTAAGGCCCCCAAATTGCTCATTCGCACCGCCAAGGCAGAATATCTGCTTAAGCGCCGGGCCAAAGGGAAAGATGATCCATTCAAGGTGGCATTTTGCCACGCTATTCAGATGTTTCTGGCCGAGAAGCAGTTTCCGCTGCCCCACCTGATCGGCACCCGTAAAGAAAACAACTCCATGCTGCAGGTGCTTGGTGCCATTTATGAACTCTTTGAATATATTCGCGGAGCCGGATACGACAATTCGCTTGAGGCCACGCGCGACTCCGGCCGCATATTGGCGCTTTATCACAAACTGCTGCGCGATTACACGCCGGAATACGAGCCTCCATTGGGCAGCTACCACAATTCCCGCCATATTAATTCCAGCATCGACCAAATACCGGATACCATTCGACGCACCAATGAAGAGCATGGCTCGGACCGGTCCAAGGTACAATCCATTTTAGAATACCTGCGTGACAGTTACATCAAGGCGGCCACGGCCGTTAATAATCTGGGCCTGCAGGACTGGCCACTGCAGATTGTGCACAGCGACTGGCACCCGGGCAATATGCTCTTCCGCAATGGGCGGGTGGTGGCGGTCATTGATTATGATTCCGCCCGGATGCAGCAGCGGATTATCGATATGGCCAACGGGGCCTTGCAGTTTTCGATTATTGGCGGTGGCGATGATCCATCCACCTGGCCCGACCATGTGGACGAGGTACGTTTTCAACATTTTATCCGTGGCTACGACTCTGTGGACATGGTAAGCGTGGCGGAACTTCAAGCTGTGCCGCACCTTATGGTCGAGGCGATGGTGGCGGAAAGTGCGTTTCATATCGCGGCCACGGGGTCGTTTGGACGTATCGAAGGATACGGATTCTTGAAAATGATCGAGCGCAAGGTAAAATGGGTGCAAGAGCATGGAGATCGCCTGCTTCAACTCGTGTCGGTTTGACGCCGATCGCATGGATGTTGTTGTTACGGGTTTTTGGCGGGATCTTTCGGCTTGCGGCGGTCGTGGTGAGGTGACAATATAACGGTCGTGACATTAAGTCCGTGATCGGTGCTTAATTGCCGTGCATAATGTTTGCGTTGCGCGGGAAATGTTTCAGCACTGGTAGGGTGTAAACCCCGGCTCTCCGCTCGTGGTTACGTCAAGTTGGTTGCCCATGCGTCTTTGTGCGTCTGGGTAAGTTGCTGCCCAATGGAGGCTCGTATTCCGGCGTGTA
>JAJZKY010000796.1 GCA_021803885.1 Planctomycetota bacterium | reverse complement strand
AGAAGACCAGCCCCGGCGGGAGAGCCTGACTGACCGGCACATCACGCTGGCGCCATTTGCGGTCGCCGTCGTGCTGCAGTAAGCGAAGTGAAATGGCTGCATCGCTTCCAGTGCGCCGTGCGGCCGCTTTCTTGAAGGTGCAGAGGCCGAAGTCATGCCCCATGTAAGGACACAAGGCCGCTCCGGGCCGATCTTGGCCAGCCTGGCGCGCGGTTTGATCGCACTTCTGCTGCTGGCCGCGCCGCTCGCTGCAGCCAGTGCGCAGAACCTCTCCTTTGGCTTGCAGGCTGCGCGTCCGGTTCCGCCCTGGCTCCATCGCGCAACCATCTACGAACTCTGGCTCAACGCGTTCAGCAAGGAAGGCAATCTGCGCGGCGCAATTCCCGGCCTGAAACACATTGCTGATCTGGGCGCGACGATCGTCTATCTGGGCCCCATCGCAAAACGCTCAGCGGATCCATATGCCTCGCCTTACGGCATTGCCGACTACAATGCCATCGATCCCGCGTGCGGCACCGACCAGGACCTGCGCGACTTTGTCGCAGCCGCGCACGCCCTGCATCTCAAGGTGATGCTGGACATCGTCTACTATCACACCGCGGCAGATAACGTCATGATGCGGAAGGATCCGGCCTTCTACGTCAAAACGCAGGACGGCCGCATCGCGCGCGGCTTCTGGAACCAGCCGCTGCCCGACTTCAGCAAGCCGGAAGTGCGCAATTACCTGATCGACAGCCTCGTGCACTGGGTCCGCGATTTCGGCATCGACGGCTTTCGCTGCGATGTTGGCGGCGGCGTTCCCGAGTCATTCTGGGTGGATGCCCGCAAGGCACTGAACAAGATCAACCCCAACGTCATTCTCCTTTCAGAGTCGGACCGCCCCGACGATCAATTGCAGGCATTCGACATCAATTACAACTTCAACTATTACCTGGCTCTGCGTTCCGTGTTGCGCGACGGCGCTCCCGCCAGCACCATTCGCAAAAGCTGGGAAGAGATGCACTCGACCATGCCGCGCGGCGCCCGCCTGCTGCACTTCAGCGACAACCATGACTGGCCGCGCGCTGTCATGCAGTTCGGAGAGAAAGGCGCATGGGCCGCTTCGGTTCTGGACTTCACCCTCGACGGCATTCCATTTCTCTATAACGGCCAGGAGGTCGCGGATCCAACCGCAACTTCCTGGATAAAGCCCGCGCCCATTCGTTGGAGCGATGCGGGGAATCCCGCCGATCAAAAATCGATCGAAGCGACGCTCGCCAACTACAAAAAGCTCTTTGCCATGCGCGCCTCCGAGCCGGCGCTGACCTCGGGCAGCGTGATCTGGATCAACAACACGCAACCCGACAGCGTCGTGAGCTTTCTGCGCAAGCTCGGTAGCACGGAGATCCTAGTCATCCTCAACCTCTCGAACCGCGATGTGCACGTTACGGTGGATCTGCCGGTGATGGACTATTTCAAAGTGCAGAATCTTCTGAGTCCGGGCTTGACCTGGTTTTCGCTCTATTCGGGCCGTGTTTCTGCCGATCTCGCAGCCTACGGCTACGTCGTAGGCAAAAGGATACCGCTCGCTCCGCTCGCCCAATAGCAATCCAGAGGGAGGGATCGGCATGGCTGCCGGACAGAAGGTGCGCGCATGAGACCCGCCGCCTGCATGAACTCGTGGGCCCGCGCATCAGGAATTCCGCTCCCGGCTCCGGCCCCGTCAGCGGCTCGCCGCGCCGTGCATGTAGATCTCGTACCGCCGCTGGTACTCCTGCTCGTATTCGCGGACCGCCTGGTTGAAGCTCCAGTCGGGAGCGTCGCTGTTCCGCGTCCACTTCAGAGTGACTTCATGCGCATCGGCCGGAATGCGCACCAGCCCACCGGTATGTGCTGCGGGCTTGCCATCGACCGTCACCGCAGAAACCGTCGCAAACCACGGCAGATGAAGCAGAACCGCTTCCGGCTGCTTCTTCCACTGCATCTGCAGATCGATCCTGGCCGAGTGATCATCCGGCTGCGTCAGCGTAAATCCCGCCTCTCCGAATTTTGTCGGCGCGCGCTCCACGCGGATGACCTTGCCCGCACCCATCCATGCCGGCGACATCACCGTCAGCAGGTGAACCTGATTTCCATCTTCGCGGATCATCATGTCGCGGAGCATGATGCGGAACTCGGCCGCAAACCAGCCGTGCGGGGGCAGGTTATCGGCAAAATCACGGTCGCCCCAGGGCCGGATCGCGAACTCGAAGCCCTCCTGCGTCGAGCTGGTGTGCACCAGCACCGCATAGAGGTCCTTTACCGGCTGCCGTTGTTCGCCGCGCACGATCTCTGTCAGCGTATTCTTCATAATCAGGTAATCGTGCAGAAAACGGCCGTCGCCGTAGGTCGTCAGGCCCTCCTGGTACTTGCTCTCGACCTCCTTCAGGGTGGCCGTAATCAGCGGATCGTCAGGCGCAAAAATGTGTTCTGGATACGTGCCCAGCAGGTTGCCCCAATCCTGTCCTTTGCACTGGCCATCCAGCGAAGGTGGAATATACCCGCCGTCGATAGCGGTGCAGCGCGAGAGCGCCTTGAGAAAGTCTTTGCGGTAAGCGTAATAGTCAGCCCGGTACGCGGCAGCCTTCGCGGGCGCTCCCACGGCGTCTGCCAAAACTGCGGCATTTTTCAAACCGCCCAGGGCCAGCAGATTGTAACCGGTGATGTGCCCCTCGACGTACTCGTTGTCCTTCACATCGGAAGCTGGTATCAAGTGCAGTGGATCGGCGGCGCGTGCGGCATTCAGCCACGCAACGGCGCGCTCCACGGATGGGAAAACGCTCTGGGCAAATGCCAGATCGTGCGTCATCAGGTAGTGCTGTCCATAGATCCAAAGCACCTCGCCCAGCGCGTCATATTGCCCCGGCTGCGACAGAAACAATCCGTCCGGCCGCTGGAATCGGGCAAAAAAAGCCAAATCCTGGCCGGCGATCTGCGA
>JAJZKY010000038.1 GCA_021803885.1 Planctomycetota bacterium | reverse complement strand
GACGACTGCGAATACGTTCGATTAAAATTCAAAGCCAGAAAGGACAACCCAGCCTACCCTTCTCTATCCTTCAGGCTCATCCTTCGATTGGAAAAGACTGATGTAATTGCTCACACGCATACCGATGTAGTAACAAGAGTCTGCGGGAGAAACCAGGAATTTTGGAACGGGAGGACTTCAACCAGGTGATACTTTTGGCTAGTGGAGCCCGGCGGCGAGTAGAGACATGCTTCTATGTCGACGATGACGACGGACAGACGGCACCCGTCGCACATGATGGACATAGTAGCCATGGGTACGCCGAACATAAACGGGATGTCTCACAGGCAGGCTGACCGGTTCGACGAGACCTCCAACGGCTGGGGCTGGAAGCGCGTAGGCGGGAGTTTCTGATGGCGTCGTATCGTCGGTTGCTACAAGCTGCGTAGGCGGGGCGGTATGGGGCGCGTATGTTTTATAAACGGAGATGTGGAAACATGCCTGCTCGAATTCTTCTTCGACATCGAGCTTGCCGCTGGCTTGAAGCTGCCCTAATACGGCCCGCATCCATGCGATCTCTTTCAGCGACATCCCCTTTTTCCCAAGGTCAATCGCCTGCCCAGTCAGATGTGGAGAGGCGGTGTCGCCAGAGGTTGGTGCAGCATTGCCGTTATAGTGAGCCAAGTGGCGTTGAAAGCTTACTGTGCGAACGGCAGAGGTGAGCTGCAAGGGTCGCCCGAAAATCTCCCGATGGGCGCGTGCGAGATTGCTAAGAAATTGAGCCGTCCACGGTCGGCAATATCGGCGGTTGAGAGGCAGGCGAGGATCAATCGCCAAGCCCGGGGAAGCCGGCAAAGCTACCAGGTCACCGGAATGTATCATGGCGCTAAGTTGAGTGTCGTTCTCAATTCGACTGAGGCCTTCCACGTCGGCAATGATGTTCTGGTGAACCAGCACTTCATGCGAACCGCGCAGGGCGGTGGGCATGTAGCGAGGCACCGAAGTATTAAAGAGAGGCACATCACGAGTTCTTAGCGCATTCGCAGGGGAGGCGCTTTCTTCATTCGGCGAGGATGTCGCCAACGCGGGTAGGGGCTCGGTCGACGCAGAAGAGGCTTCGGTAAGTGGTGTCGCGCGCGAGTGGACCTGATCCAGCGTTACGGACAAACGGCGGGAGCGGGTATACGCTTTGGTTCGGCGACGATAGCTTGTTTTCCGTGAACGTGAGACCGGGGCGCGGCGCGGGTCAGCCAGCCGGCGCGAACGCGGTGAATGGGTGATCGCGGCATGGCCTGCGGCAGCGGACTTCGCATTTCGGCGGTGAACTGAGGATGCTGTCCGGCGCGTGGCCGCATGCTTTGACGAGCGCAACCGTCTGGCGCGTTGCGTGGAAGCGACGCCCGACTGCGTGGAACTTGCTGAGACGAAAGACGGAATGAACAACGATGCAGCTAGACAGAAAGCCAGAACGGCTTTGCCGACGAGGCCGGATCCGTCTGCGATCTGGAGGAGGAAACTTCGCATGTCAACCTTAGGTTCAAGACTACGTGATCAGTGCTATGAATGGTAGTTACCAACAGGATACAGCGCGAGTGATCGATAGGAGCTGGAATCACACACGATTCATCCACGAGGGGAATGCTTTTCCAGAAAAGCCGCGCAACCTTTTCGCAATTTTCGTGTTGTAACGTGAAGGTGAAGATGAGGATCCCGGCTAACGAAATGGCCGGTTGAGACTCTAATAAACGACGCCTTGATGCAGCCGATTGCAAGGTTCGTCAGGTTGGAATTCGTGGCGTTGGAAGTCTGCGAAAGAGGGAGTTTTGTTATGTTGACGAAGATTTTTCATTCAACGATTCGTTCAGGGGTTGTTTTGGCGGTTGGTGTGGGCTTGGCAATGGGGCTGCCATTCGCAGCATCTGCGCAGCAGGTTCGCGCCAACTGGAGCAAATACGCGCCCTTCGCCCAGTACAAAACCTACGAGTGGGTGGACAGCGAGGCGACGAACCATCCCTTTTACCGGCAGTACGTTGGGGAATATGTGAACTATGCCCTGACCAAGAAGAAGGGCTTGCGACAAGTTTCCGGATCGCAGAACCCCGACCTGTATGTGACCTACCACTTTACGACCCATGTGACCACCGACCTCGACACGTACGGCTATGGGTTTGGTCCTGGATGGGGTGGCTGGGGCTGGGGCGGCTGGGGATGGGGCGGCATGGGAATGGGAGGCATGAGTTACTCCCAGACGAGGATGGATCGGCGTGTCATGGGGTACTTGACCCTGGATATGATCGATGCGCATACCCGGAAAATTGTTTGGCGCGGAGAGGCAGTCCAAGACGACGTGACCAAGAGCGGCGACGCGGAGGAGAAGCAGGTCGCCCATTCCGTCTACAAAATGCTCGACCGCTATCCGCCGAAGATGAAACATTATTGATCGCTGTAAGTCACTCAGCTTCGGTTTCGCATTTCGTGTAATTTCTGCCTCCGTTTGTACGGAGCGGCCCTAAGTTGCCGATATCTGGAGTTTGCCATGCGCATTGCAAACTCACAGGTGGCTGGATCAATCGCTCATATCACGAGGGACAGTCGGTGAGTGAGTGGTTTTTATTTTTGCTGAATATCTGACGGAAGACATGCAACACAGGGCAGACGAGAGGGAAGTTCTTGGAACGTAGGATTTACACGGCGCGCCTGCTGGAGAAGAAATTGCTCTCGGAGAGCGCCCAGTGCTATCACCTAGGGTTCGACGTGCCAGAACTGGAGACCTTTGACTTCGAGGCTGGCCAGTTTGTTTCCATGATTGCCGAGGATAGTCGTGGAAAGTTACAGACTCGCGCCTATTCCATTGCGTCCGCTCCGAACGGCAACCGGTTCGATCTTTGCCTGGATCGTGTGGACGGAGGCTTTTTTTCTAACCAGCTTTGTGACATGGAACCCGGGGCCACCGCCAAATTCCACGGTCCATACGGATTGTTTGTACTGCGTAGTCCAATCACGGATACGATGCTGATCGCCACTGGTACTGGGATTGCGCCGATGCGAGGCTTTGTGCAATTCCTGTTCCCAAGCGAATCGGAAGACAGAAGCGAAGGAAAGCATTTCTGGCTGATTTATGGCACACGACATGAGTCGGAGCTCTACTATCATCGCTACTTTGAGAAAGCCGCAGCAGAGCATCCCAACTTTCACTATCTGCCGGCACTGAGCAATCCTCATGCGGGCTGGGAGGGCCTGCGTGGCTACGTGCAGACCCAAGTAAAACAACAACTGCAGGAGCATCCGGCGATTTGTTCGCGGAGTAGCGATGCACCGCCGATGCAGGCATATATTTGCGGCTTGAACGAAATGGTAGCAGCCAATCGAGGGCAACTTAAGGAATTGGGCTGGGACCGCAAGCAAATCCACTTCGAGCGCTACGACTGAAGAACTTCAGAGATTGAACAGTTCTCGCAGACGTTTCGTTTGGGCTCGGCTAACGGGAATTTCTGTGTGGCGTCGATCATCCATGCGTAATTGGTAGCTGGACTTGAACCACGGTACGACTTCCTGAATGCGATGGATATTGACGACGAAGGAACGATGAGCGCGCCAAAAAAGCTCTGGATCCAGCAGATCGAGCAGATCTTCCAGCGTCCGGCAGTTTGAATGACCTTCGATGGAGTGAGTGGCCACGCTGATTGTACCTTCTTCGATGGAAGCGAAGCATATGTCACGCTGTTCCACGAGCAGAAGGCGACCGCCGACACGGAGAACAATTTTTGCCGCTGTGCTTTTGGCTGGCGCCTGCTGCTGCTCCAGGAGGCGAACCAGGGCGTCCAGTCGATCGTCCACGGCGTTCGCCGCATGAACAATTTCATCGGGGGCTTCCTTCACCGCCGGCGACTTGGCCGAGCTGATCGATCCAGAACCAGAGAGCCCCGCAGCGACCTCTGCCAGCCTGTTCCTGACTCTTTCAAGGGTATGCCGGACTCGTTTCTCGTCGAAGGGTTTCAGCAGGTAATCAACCGCATTCACCTCAAAAGCGCGAACGGCATATCGATCAAACGCAGTGGCAAAGACAATATTGGGGAGTGGCGATTTCCGACCCTTTTCGAGTAATTTCTTGAGAACCGCAAAGCCATCGAGTCCAGGCATCTGTACGTCTAGAAAGACCACGTCTGGCTGATGTGCTCGTACCAGTTCCACCGCTTCCACGCCATTTTTTCCCTGGGCGACAATTTCCACGTCGCCGGCTTTGCGAAGCAGATACTCCAGCTCCTGGCGTGCCAGTTGTTCATCGTCGACAATCACGGCGCGAATCGTCATGGTTTACGACCACTCTACACCAGGGAAAGATGTTTCGAGGAAGCCCAGGCCCGGTATAGATCTGTTCGTACGCATAAGAAATTCAGGTTTGGAAGATGTGTGGAACGGGGGTGAGGAGGTTCGTTTAGGTGCGATACGTGCTGAGACGCGCCGGCGAGTTGTCGTCGGCTAGATCATGCCCGCAGTGGGTGCAGTGAAGGTCGGTGATACGGACGCTTTCATGGCAAACACCGCAGTTTGGTGAGACCCGATATGCGCACTGGGGACAGTAATTGAAATTGCCGTCCACCTTGGTCCCGCAGCAAGGGCACTGCGACAGCACGGGTTGCCGCAGCAGAAAGTACAACACAGGACCGATGCCGCCCTGCAAGACGATACACAGCAGAATCCAGAGCCATTTGCCCATGTTGCGGCGGGGTGCATCTTCGCTGATGTACCCGATCATCAGCATATAAACAGCGACGAGAGCTCCCCAGGAGGTTCCGAAATAGACATGCACGGGGAACGGGCTATGGTAGTGGGTGTGCAGGACGAAAAAGAAAAGATACTGAATACCAATGAATGCTACAAGCGCAAGAACGACCGACCAGCGGGGTATAAGGGTGAGTTCTTCGGTAACGGAGAAAGCCGAATTGGAATCGCTGCGGGCCATTTATTAATTGAATATTGCTATGTTGAAGTGCGTCAGCAAACCGGCACTCCTCTGAATTCTTGAAAGTATGGTTCCATACGAATATTTTTCGATCTAACCCGCTTTGCAACAGATTGCAAATCCATCTATCGAACCATCGAATCCAAACGCGATGTCACACGATGATCGATCCGCCTTGCTCCGCCCCCTGCCCGCGTCCGCAAGAATAGAAGGAACAATGTCACCAGCGTGACAGGGAAAAACCACGCAATTACGTACACAAACTGTAGCTCGGAAGCAGGAAAATTCCGCGGATCGACCAGCATTTGCATTCCGCTCCAAAACACAGGAGTCAGCACCAGGAGTAGCAGGGAAAATCCGAGAATCGTGATGCCAATGCCGTGACGTGTACGGCGACTTCGTTCGGCAATTTCGACAGCTTGCTCGCGGACGCGGCGCTGGGCACGGCACACCGTCGCACGATCTGCCACCCCTCCAACAGTCAGAAACGCTGTGGCGAATTCCTGCTCCTCCTTCGAAAAGATCGCCGACGCGGGAATCGAACGCGCGTCAGAATGCTTTCCGTTCGCCGGGGTAATTACCGGATGATTTTTCACGGCTGCACCTCACAATTTGGTTCAGGGTGCAGTTCCAGAACCGGTTTCAGCGCTGCCATTCCGCGATAGAGGCGCGACTTTACTGTGGACAATGGAGTATTGCTGATTTGAGAGATCTCTTCTAGGGACATCTCTTCGTGGAAGCGCAGAACCAGCACCTCGCGATACAGCGGGTGCAGGGTGAGAAGCGCACGTCCGATGCGGGCAGCTCGCTCGCCGGATTGAAAGTGATCGAATGGAGAAGGCAGGTCTGCGGCAATCTCCATGGGGTGGTCGCTATCTGGATCTGTCACTTCGTCGAGACTAACAGTGACGCGTTTGCGAGTATGGTCGATCATGAGATTCCGCGCGATGGCGAACATCCAGGTCTCGAACCGGGAGCGTCCACTGTATTGAGAGCCCCGCTCCAATACGCGAAGCCAGGTTTCTTGAAACAAGTCCTGAGCAAGGTCTCGGTTTCCCACAAGAAACAGCAGATAACGGAACAGGCGGTGTTGATAACGCTCAATCAATTGCTCGATCATGTCGGGATCGTGGCGGCGAAGCGCCACAACGATTTCCGCGTTCGCAGCTTGTGCCTGCTGCGTGTCGATAAGCGTGGCCGTGTGAGTGGATGCCATGGTGTCTCTAGTAGAGACGGTGGCTCGATCCAGAAAGACGCGTTGAGTGATGGGATTTTCTTTGAATCGCACGGTGACCACCTAATCTCATTTTTTCACGATTCAGCGGGGGTAGCTGAAAGAAATAGGCAATGAGAGGTACCATCGAGGCGAAGAAAAGGCGAATCGACGCCCCGCCAAGGGTACACTACTTAATTATGCAACTGTTGTACGGATTGCACGCCGTGGAAGAGGCTATTCGCTCGGGCAATCGACGTCTGGAATCGGTAGTGTTGTCACGCCAGCGCCAGGATGAGCGGCTGAAAAGTATTGCCGATGCCTGCCAAGCAGCCGGGATACCGGTGCGACTGGAATCGAAGGAACATCTGACACGGCTGGCGCATACGGACGCTCATCAGGGAGTGGTCGCGGTTGTGGCCGAGCGGGGATATTCTTCGCTGCAGGAGGTTTCACAGCCCCGCGGACAGCGTCTTTTTTTAGTAGCACTGGATGGTATCGAAGACCCTCATAATCTTGGCGCGTTGCTTCGAACCGCTGATGGGGCGGGGGTGGATGGGGTGGTTCTGCCCGAACGGCGAGCAGTCGGAGTGAATGCCACGGTTGTGAAGATATCGGCTGGCGCTGCAGAGCATGTTCGTATTGCACGAGTGACGAACCTGGTGCGCGCCCTGGAGGAATTGAAACGAGAAAACGTATGGTGCGTTGGACTGGACGAACGGGGCACCATGGATTACGACGTTTTCGATTACAACTGCAACTTTGTATTGGTTCTTGGCGGGGAGGGAAGCGGACTTCATGAGCTTACCCGGCGTACCTGCGATTACCTGCTGCGAATTCCTATGGCGGGCCAGGTTTCGTCGCTGAATGTATCCGTGGCCGGAGCCATTGTGATGTATGAGGCGGCGCGGCAACGTCGTGCGGCGATGACATCGTCAGCGAAAGGGGAGGCCGATTCCGTGTCGGCTCGACCGAAGCGACCGCTCAAGGGACTGGGTTCATGAATTTTAAGCTGTATCCGTCAGTTTTATTTCTTTTGTTGGTGCTCGGCAGCGGATTTGGGCAGCAAGCCGGTTCAACCAGGCAAAATAAGCCATCTTCCAACAACGGGCAGGTCATCTTTTCCCGCAGCGACAACAGCGGAAGCACGGCTGGAGATGCGGCCGATAAATCTGCATCCCAACAGCTGTCGACCACGCCGACAGTGCCTCCAGCGCCATCGAGCGCCACACTTGCAACGGATGCCGAACGCACCTCGCTCACTTACAGTTCCTATGATTTTGAAGTGCATCTGGAACCGGCGCAGCGTTCGATTGCAGTGCAAGCGCGTATGGTGGCCCACAATAGCAGCGACAAGCCTTTGGAACGGATTGCGTTGCAGCTTTCCTCGTCGCTGCATTGGGATTCAATCCAAATGGACGGCAAGCCGGAGATATTCCAGACCGAGACGGTGGATAGCGACATCGATCATACAGGCGAGTTGACGGAGGCGGTCGTCAAGCTGCAGAAGCCACTTGCTCCGGGAGCCGCGATACAGATGAACGTGATTTACTCCGGTACCGTCGTCCCGTCATCTGAACGTCTGCTGCGCCTGGGCGCGCCGGCGAAGATCGCAGATTCTTCGGAATGGGATGCGATTGGCCCGGATTTTACAGCCCTTCGCGGATTCGGCAATGTGATCTGGTTTCCTGTTTCAACTGTACCGGTGCTGCTTGGCCAGGGACCGGAGATGTTCGAGTCCGTAGGCAAATGGAAATTGCGGGAGTCCGATGCATATGTTGCGATCCATGTGCTGGTCGAATATCTAGATGTGAAACCGTCCGTCGCTTTTCTGAATGGGCGCGTGGCGCAACCGGATGGGGTGCAAACAGAAAAATCTGCAGCCGCTACAGACTTGCCAAGTTCCGAGAGGGGTTCAGCCCGAAGTGGACCGTCCACAAACGTGCGATCAGCGGTGAAACAGGGGACAGGCTTCACCGCGCCGTCCGAGGTCATTGCCGGAAATAGGATACTGCAGGTGGTTTCCTTTACTCTGCCATCCACACGGTTGGGATTCGCGCCGCTCAGTTTTTTCGTGATGTCGGCAGCACACGAGGGAGTTTCAGGACTGGACATTTACTCCCGAGCCGACAACGAGGCAGCGGCCTCGACGTATCAGAACGTGTTCCAGCAGACTCGTACGCTGGTCGAACAATGGCTCGGCACGCATCCGAAGCGCCCGGTAGTGCTGGTAGACCTGCCAAATCGCGATGACCTTCCCTTCGAGGAGCGCAACATCCTTTTTCTCCCTCTGAAGGAGGGTATAGACAGCGACACGATAGATCCGGTGATGGCACACATGCTGGGCCATGCGTATTTTGTGTCGCGACGAGTTTGGTTGGATGAAGGTGTTGCGCAGTTCATGACGCTGCTGTGGATTGAGCAACGTGCCGGTCTCACCACGGCGATCGATCAGATGGATTCTCATCGGGCCGCACTCGCGATTGCCGAGACAACGGACCCAGGAGTCAATCCAGGGCAAAGCCTAATTGAAGCATGGAGCGATATTTACTATCGCGACAAGGCTACAGATGTGCTGTGGATGCTGCGCAATATTGTGGGGGACGAGGCGCTGGGAAAAGCATTGCAGGCGTACATTCCCGCGAACGATCATGAGCCGAGCTATTTTCAAATGCTGCTGCAGAAGTCGTCGAATAAGGACCTAGAGCGGTTTTTTGACGACTGGGTCTATCGCGACACCGGATTGCCTGACCTGCACATCGTCAGCGCTTATTGGCGACCGATTTTGAATAAGAACAGTTCCGGCAAGAATTATCTGGTTTCAGTGGATGTGCAGAACAATAGCTTTTGTGCAGCGGAAGTGCCCGTCACCGTGGCATCCGCGTTCAGTACCCAGACTCGATCTCTGCTGATACCGGCCCATAGCAGTGCAGCGCTGCGGATGCTGATGGACAGCAAACCGGCGCAGGCCGTTGTGAATGATGGCAGCGTGCCGGAAAGCGAAAGCAGCCATCATGAGCAAACTGTAGTTCCTGCCCAATAGATACAGGCGATTGAACAGCAAAAGCGCATCCGCTATCGCCGAGTCAATCGCGCAGATGCAATGGCAGTCAGATGAGTTTCGCAGCAGTCGGCCGCATCGGACCAGGCTACCGGAGACGCTGTGGCAGTCTGCGGTGGAACTGGCCATGCAATACGGCCTGCATCCTGTTGCTCATCCTCTGCGGCTGGACTATACGCAGTTGAAGAAGCGACTCGAAGGAGTCGATGGCCCACAAGAGAAGGCGGCGCCGCAGGCATTCGTCGAATTGATCGCCGCGCATCCGGTGACGGCGGAACGTCGGAGACCGCAAATGGATGTCTGCTTTTGTACCATTGCAGGAGCCCTCGCTGAGAAGCGGAATGTGCAAAGCGGAGGTGGCAACAGCATCAACAGGGGCGCCCGTCAAGCGCCAGGGAGAGTCTCCGTCTCTTCTTGACAGGGATTTATCATGGATGTGCAAAGTTCTTCGCACTTTCGATCTTCCTTGGAACTGGGGAAGGTTGGTCGGTTGAGGTAGTTTTGCAGTCAGGCGATAGCCCCGACTTCGGCCAGCCGGTTCATCCTTGCGTACTGCTCTTCCGTGATTTCCATTGCCGACAAAGCTACACGAGTTATATCGACGTAGTGTTAACAGGCCCTAAGAAGATCCTCCATGGCAACGAGTTGTCATCGCTTTGTCGAAGGACAATTCCGAAGTCTAACTTTTGCATAGTTATTCGGCCTCAAGTAGCAACGCCCAATCGTAGCGGCCCGGAACTTCCGGCGAAGTCCAAACGGGGCCGTCCACATCTGGCAACGGAATCTGCTGGCCGGACAAGGCACTGAACCAGTGGGCACGATAACGACCCGGTTGAAGATGAATCGTGACCTTTCCACCCTGCGGAAGGTAAATCGCGTAGATCTTTCCAGGCTCTGCCAGGCAGTAGTTTCCGTTGCCTACCAGCTCATCGTGGGGATTGGTCTTCCACCAATCGAAGCTGGTCATAAAATCCACCATGTGACCGTAACCAAGGAACATGGTCATAGTGTCATCGCCGCGCCCGTTCATCCAGCCACCGCCCGTGTCGGGCCAGATATTGGTGCCACGCCGTACCGTCTCTCCAGCGGTCTGATAGGCGCCTGCCATCACGATGTCCCAAGCAGTCCGGCGCAATACATCCGCCGAATCCGAACCCGGGGTAGCCCACAGCGGATAGTGGTCCTCGTAGCCGTATTCTTCATTCGTTTGCGGGATGATGCGCCCTGTCTTTTCCTGCAGCTTGCGCGATTCCAACATCAAGGCATGCTGTTTGCGCGACCACTCCTGGTACGACGTAAAACCAAACCAGCTCGAAGCTCTGTCCTGGTGCAACATACTTATCGCTGGATGGCTGGTTGCCAGGTGGCGATAAGGGTCCCACCGCTCCAGCAACATGCCGGTATCGTGGGTCCACTTTTCGTCGCGATAAGCATCAAGGTCGTCGCCAAGGTCCCAGGTGATGTTGGAAAAGGCGGCGAAGCGGTTGACCGCGTATTGCATGAAACGATATTCGTCTGCGCTGCCCGCGGCGGGATGAACTTTGTTGTCATTCATATCGAAGACAATCGAGATGTTCATGTTCTGCTCCTGCGCGAAGTGGAGCATTCGATCCCATTTTTGCCAGTACGAAACATTCAGTCGGGAATAGTCGAAACCGGGGTGCAAAAAGTCGTTGGGGTCTTTCGCCGGCCATGGATTCAGGTCGAAAGTCCAGTTCTTACCGATCATGATTGGTTCGCCGTAATACAAGTTGGTTCGTCCCGCAAGCGTCACACGGATGCGGTTTACTTTCAGCCGGTGCAATCGCGCAATGCTGTACTCAATCGTGTGATCATCCGTCCAACCCATCAGCCAAAACGCCGTCGTTCCATTGAAGAAGAAATGCTGCCCCGTTCCCTCCCAAATAAAGTGCCAGGGGTATTTCGGATCGACCCGCAGAATACCCGGCAGACTGGCATTGAATGCATGAAATGTCCCGGATGAGCGCTTCTGAAACTTGCCCTGCTGGTAAGTGACGGAGTACTTATAGTCGCCGGCGCGGGGCGGCATGAAGCGGATTCGAAACACGCTGCCGTCCATGGAATCGCAAAATCCATTCACATTCCATTTCCCACTGTCGCCCGTGGCTTCAAAGGAACCCGTCAGCGTGGCATCTTCAAATGGATTAGCGGCGTCCGGAGTTGTGACTTTCGCCGTGATCTCGACAAAATCGTAGGCTTTCACCTGCGCAGGGGCAACGGAGTAAGTCACGCTCGCCGGTGCCGCAAGAATAGGTCTAGTCAGCGTTCCGATGCTGATGGCGACAAGAGCTACTAGAATCCACTTCGCGGGAACGAACGGCTGCATGAGTTGATGCAAATTCATTGTTTACCTTCAGACTGGAACAAGATTTAGAGACGCGCCGGAAATGTCTAGCTCTGAGCATTGGTATTGGCGTGCATATCGGAAGTTTCAACCGGCCTAAAGTTGTATCGCACTATGATCCACAAATTAGGGGATGGATTCCAATTCGATCTATAGAATTCCGGGAATTCTTTCTTGCAAAGCTCTGGAGAATCGGACTACTCGTTCATCACCGTATTAAAATTTCTTCCAAATGCAGGCTCTGAGCGATCTGGAGCATGGCATTCTCTTGCTGAGATGAGCGTTAAATGCCGCCGGAGCATACGGATTAGGTTCCTACCTTATGGAGATATGGCTTTGTATGTGGAGTTGCATGAGGACGACTGATCTCTGTGGCCACTTGCTTTGGCGCTTCCAGTAATGGATACCTGCTGGATGCAACTGACGGCGTGTGGTGCATCTGTCCGCAATCTGCAGCGTTCGTGTTCCGAAAACGCCGGCGGTACGCGGCGGGAGTCATCCCAACCACCCTGCGAAACACCATGCCGAAGTAGCTTTGATCGCAGAATCCGATCTCGTGGCTGATGCTGGTCATCGGCTCATCGGTGCTGGCAAGTAGCAGTTGAGCGCGTTCGACTCGATACTGATTGAGATATTTCATGAACGACAGACCAGTGACCCGCTTGAAGAAGCTCATAAAGTGCGACTCACTCATTCCGCAGAGGCGGGCAGCTTCATAGACCTGAATCGCATCTCCGCAGTTCTCTCCGAGATAGCGAAACAGTGGAAGCAAGCGGTCGAGAGCACGCTGCTGGCGCTGGAACGTTTCCACCGATCCCGTGTAGGAGGCATATTGTTTGACCAGCAAAACCAGAATCATTTTCAAATAGGTTTTTACGGTCAGCCGCGCTATTGGAGAGGAGGCTGGCAATTCCGTGCGGATGCGCATCATCATTTCCAGCACCTGGCGAGGCACACCGGTCTTGGCTGGCACAATGTGTGGATACTTTGAGTCCTGCAAACAGAATGGTGTGACATATTCCACGCTGTCGCTGGAGCCATCGCAACGAATCAAGTCCGGTTCGAAGAACAACGCCGCGATGGTGACCGGCGAAGAAGATCTGCACTCGATGCGGTGATACAGTGTGCTGCCGATGATTGCCAGGTCTCCCTCGTTGAACGCCAGTAGTCTGTCCTGGATGTGACAGTCTGCCGTACCGGAACACAAGTAGAGAATCTCAAAATACTGATGACGATTCATGCGCACATTGTGCCGCCCTGTCTCCGTAAGGAACAGAACGTCTATCGGACAGGACGCATCAAAGGGCCATACGTGGACACCCTCAGCGTTGATCTGCGGCCCTACCAGGTTGAAGTTGTCCCTGAATGATTGTTTTGGAAGATGGACGTGGCTGGACATTGCGAGCGACTGAGTGGGAAACTGCTCGCGCGCTGTACTCTTATGCTTCCGAGTATCAATGCTCAATTCGGAATACTTCTTCGATCTGGCCATGACGAACTCCATATAAGGAGGTATGTAAGTTTACTGTCGCGTCGCTGTAACGCACCCATAATTCCATTTTCTGGCCAACTTCCAGCGCGCCATTTGAGTCCCGGTCTACCTCGAGCAGGCCGTGTTCCGCGTGCAACGCCTTCAGATGGACACCAGGTAGATCTTTAACCGTAGGGAGGCCGCGCTCACCGCTGATCGCTTTTACCCCACAGTCAACCACCGCATGAAATCCGCCGCGCGTGCTGATGACCGTTGTCAGAACAGTGAGAGATCTCTGAAATGGAGCGCCACGGTCCAGGTACATCGTATCCATCAGGAGATAGGAGCCGGCTTGGATTTCAGTGATGCCTGGATACTCCCCGGAAACGGCGTACGTGCCGGTCCCGCCTGTTGAGACAATAGAGACTGGGATTCCCTCACTCTCGATCAGCGCCGCAGACTCGACCAAAGACTTGCTCCCCGCGCAAACCATCTCATCGCGTGCCGCGCTCTGTGGAATCGCTTGAAGATGGCCGTCATATCCCATAATTCCGCGGAACCGTAGCCCTTCCGCGACGGTAAACTGGTCCGCCAC
>JAJZKY010000795.1 GCA_021803885.1 Planctomycetota bacterium | reverse complement strand
TGCAGCAGGGTTTTCTGCAGCGCACGCCCCGCGGCCGCGCCGCCACGCTCTTGACCTATCAGCACCTCGGCCGCACCCCGCCCGCCGCCGCGGCCGCCGGGCAGGCTGGCTTATTTTAATGATCCCCGTCGTTCTTTCGCTCGGCTCCAATATCGAGCCCCGCCGGCATTATCTGCGCCAGGCGCTGCATGGGCTGCCGGCCATCGGGGTGCGGGTGCGGCGGATCTCAAAATTTCAAGTCACCGCTCCGGTTGAAGGCGTCGCCGGCGGGGACTTCCTCAATGCCATGGTCGAGGCGGAAACCCGGCTGGCTCCCGGCGAGCTGCTCGCGCGTCTGCATCAGCTTGAGCATCGCGCCGGCCGTCCCCTGCCCCCGCGGCCGTCCGGACAGTCCCGCACGCTGGATCTGGACATTGTGTTCTATGGCCGGCTGCATCTCTGCGCGCCGGGTCTGTCCCTGCCCCATCCCGCCTGGCGGCGGCGCGCGTTCATTCGGGCTGGACTGAAAGAACTCTGGCCTGCCGGCCTGATGCCCGGCATCGGCAACTGGAAAAAAGATATATAAAAGTTGCGAATAGCGGTGGCCCACGAGTTTAGCATTCACTATATAAAAGCCGTATCGGTTGGGAAGGCTGGGGTTCCAACGCCACTATGCGATGCTTATCTCTGAGCGTGATCCTTATTTAGTTCACTACCCGGTTCCAGCTCACCAGATAAAACGGATAGGTGGTGTTATTGCTGATCGTGATGGTGTTGGTGTTGCGCAGCGCCTGGTCAAAATGAATCTGAGTGCCGCCGGTGTCGGCGATGCTGGCGGCCACAAGGGATCCGAAAATATCCGAACCGCCTGAAACATTCAGGCTGGCATTGGGGGCATAGAGGACAAAAGCCGCTTCGGCGCCCCCCGCAATGCTGATGTTGCCGCTGGAGGGTGACAGAATCTGCAGATCGGCCGGCACCAGCGGGCTGGAAGTATTGCTGACCGAGCCGCCATCGAGATTCAAAAGCTGATTGTTGACCAAATTGCTGCCGACGAGATTGATGATCACCGGCCCGGCGGGGCTGACTTCTATGTCGGCCGCGCCCGACGAGGAAATGCTGTTGATGTAATACACATTCGTCGCGCCGCCCGAGCCGCCCGGCAGCACCAGCACATTGTCGCTGGCCAGGTTGATATTGCCGTATCCATCGGTGCTGGAGGAACAGGAACTGCTGAAACTGCTGCCCGAACCGGATTGCGTGCAGTTGGCCGCCAGCGTGTAACAGTTATTGGAGCCGCCGTTGCAGGAGGTTGGCGTGGGCAGGCTGAGACTGGTATTGGTGGTGGCCAGCGGCGGGGAGGGCAATGTGTTGGTGCTGGGCAGGCTCATCACGCTGCCATTCATATACTGCGGTTCCTGCAGTCCCTGGGGATTGCTGCTGTCGCAGCTGCTGACTTTCTGCCCGCCCGGGACATAAAAATTTCCATTGATGGTTACGCCGCCGCTGGCGTTAACGTTTCCGTAAGAGCCCACATCGCCGCCGCTGTTCTGGGCGCAGCCGGAGCTGCTGTAATTGCAGACGTTGGAATTGTAACTGTTGGTCGAAACGCCGCCGGAAAGCGTGATGCTGCCGCAGGTCTTGCCGGTTGAGAACAGGGCGTAGTTGGAGATGGGGATGGTTTCATTATTCAGGTACACTCCCTGTTCAACATAGCCATCCACCTGCGCCTGCGCCGTCTGGTTCCAGGTGCCCGCGGATTCCAGCTTCCAGCGCTCGACCGTAAAGTTTTCTGGCGTCAGCACGTTGCTGACGTCTTCATTCAGCGTGACGTTTTCTATGGTTACCAGCGTGGCCGTGATGCTGACCGTGCCGTTCGCGCCCACGGCGCCGATGGCGGTTTGAAAGCTGGAAATCGCGCCGCTGTTGGGATAATTGGAGCCGCTGCCGGAGCTGACCAATTCCACCGGGTTGCTGCCGTATTCCTCCACTGGCTTGCTGTTGACGCTGGCGCTGGTATAGCCAGAATCACTGGCCTGGTAGGTGGGGTAGGTGTAATGGAACCAGTTCACCGCTTGCTGCAGGCCGGCGTCGGCGATGTAATAGGCGCGCGAGGAAGCGGCATAGCTGGAAGTGGAGATGGTCTGCAGTTGCGTGGCATAGAGTATGGCGCCGCCCAGCAGGCCCAGCACGGTCATCAGGAACAGAACGGTAATCAGCGCGATGCCCTCCTGCCGGCGGCCCGGCGGCGCTGGTTTAAGAACAGGGTTATCTGTTCTGTTTCGACCCTCTACCGTTGAATGTTGCTGAGCGCTCAGGGAGAAGCGAGCAGAGCCAGGCGGAATCCGCGAGGCAACCGGAATGTACACGTATGTACCTGAGGATTGCCGAGCGGGGTCCAACGCCGCTATGCGATGCTTATCTCTGAGCGTAAACATTCTCATAAGTTCCTCCCCGTTGCTACTGTGCGGCCAGCGTGGCCACGTTGGCGGGCGTGGGCGCCAGGTTGCTGGCTTCCCAGGAGTTCATCATGGCCGCGGCCACGGCTTCGTCGCGCGCCTCCAGCACGCCCCGATGCAGGTTGAACTCGTCGTATTGCCCGGTTTGCGGGTCCAAATACGGGCTTTGCACCGTCAGGCTTACATTTAACTCGCCATAGACCGAGCTGTCATTGATGGGATAAGCAATGAATTCCACATTGGTCACATGATCGCAAATGGGATAAGCGGCGTTGATGCTGGTGTTGGCCACCGGCGTGATCGAGCGCGTCAGGGTTTGCGTGGTCGCGTTGTATTTGTATTCCACGAAATCAATGGTTCCATCGCCCTGCAAATTCCCGAAGATCTGCAGCTCGCTGCCGCACTTGGCATTGGAAGGACAAGTTCCGGTATAGCTGCCGGATACCGCATAGACTCCGTCCTGATAGGGATAGCCGGGATAAACCACGGTGGCGCCCTGGGTATGCCCGTTTTTCAAAACCG
>JAJZKY010000794.1 GCA_021803885.1 Planctomycetota bacterium | reverse complement strand
TTTTCGGCCATAGGCCAACAAGGCCAAAGCACCAATGGCCAGCAGGGCCAACGATGCCGGTTCGGGCACGGCGGTATAGTTGATCGTGCCGGGATCAAAAGTGACCGACAGACCACTGCTGGGATTAAACTCGTTGAAGCTGAAATCAAGAGCACCGCTGGTGATGTCGCTTGGGGTGATAATGTCACCAAGATTCCAAGTACCGCCCGGATTGTAAAATCCTCCCGTGGCAAAACCAGAGTACACTCCGTCCAGCGCGGTTGGACCACGGGCATGTATCCCCGTGCCGAAGTTCGGGATATCCGTCAGGTTCGCATAGCTCAGTCCGCCGGTCGTGGATGTGATTTCCCAAGCGTAGAACTGGGCGCTGGCGTTGTTGAACACCAGTATGGCATCGCCGGTGGCCTTATTGACCGTGAGGGTCACATCAGTTACCGCCGGCGTCGTGCTTGCCGCAGATGCCGCCACCAAAGTCCTCGACATCACTGTGGCCATCGGTTGGGCCGTGGAGGTTGATGAGGTGCCTGCGGAAATCATTGGTCCGGCGGTCAAGCTCAACCCGACATTGTTATAGGTGCTGGTAAGGTCCCCAAGGGTAACACTACCGGAAGCCGTAAAATCCCCCTGATCCCATGTCGCTCCGGAAGTGATGCCCACGTTGTTATAGACCGTCGAGAGATCGCCCAGGTTGACCGTTCCAGCCAAGTTCGTATCGCCGGGCAAGGTCGCCATGATCTTTTCCTGGCCAGCGCTTAACCCGCTTACTACGCCATCGGCACCATTCGCGTACCCTACCGCGTAACCGGCGGATGTCGTAATGGCACCACTGGCAACGTAGCTCTGGATGGCGCTATTGGGACTGGGATTGGAGCCGTAGTCGATGACCACGCCGTTGCCGGCGCTGGTGTTGGCCAGATTCAACGCGGCACCGGAGGCAATTGTCAGGGCCGATGTGCCCGTGATCGTGCCGCCGGCCAGAGTACTGGCGGGCGCGGCCAAGGCCAGCGTACCGGCCTGAATAACCGTTGGCCCGATGTAGGTGTTGGCTCCGGTCATGGCCACCGTACCGCCGCCGGTAACAGTAATGCCGCCGGTGCTGCCGCTGGGTCCCTGCAGGAATGGTGAATACACCGTCCCACTAACTCCGGAAGCAACATTCAGCGTCACCCCAGCGCTTAACACGTTGAGCGTGATACCCGGGGTTATCCAAGTGGTTCCCGTTACCGGAGAGTTGCCGGTCATTGCCAATGTACCGTCAAGATTAACTGTGGCTACTCCGGTCCCGGCGGTGGTGATCCCGTTGGAAGCCAACGTCCCCCCATTGAGGTTAATGGTACCGTTGGTATTGTTGGCGGCAAGATACAAATTCAGCGGCGCGCTGAATGTAACACCGCTGGCCAGATTGACGGTGGTCCCGTTATAAACGGCCACGCCGTCATTGGCGCTGCTGTCGGTGAAATTGGTAAGGAAGTTCACCGTGGCCCCATTAGAAATATTGGCGTAAGCCGCCACAGTTCCGGGTTTGGACGTTCCCGGACCGGTGCCCGTCATGGTCAGAGTGGCCCCCGTGTTGGTCGAGTCTTTGACGGTTATGATACTGCCCGGGAGAGCGACATCCGTCACATTGAGCATCGCCACATCCTGATTGTTACCGTGTAGATCAAGGACCAATGGGCTTTGCTGGCCGCTCCACATACCGTTGGCCAAATCCAAAGTCGTACCGGACGGCAGCGTGTTGGTTCCGCCGTTAAGTGTCATCAGCGTGCTGGCGGCATAAGAATAGAGCTCCGTACTGCCGGTATATGTCTCGGCAGCGTTGAAATTAATCGTTTGCTTACTGGCGGTACCGCCGCCCTGGCCATTAATGGTGAAATTAGCGTTGCCGCCAATAACTCCATTCAAATTTGCAACCACCCCGGTGCTGCCCCAAGCCATGATCTGGGCGTCATTGTTGGGGCCGCCGTTGACGAGGGTTATCGCCCCGGTGAGATTGTATGTAATATTGGCTCCGCCGAGCGTTAATGCGGCCGAACCGTGCCCGATGCCGGAAATGTTCAAATTATTGGCAATGGTTCCGGTGGAATCCCCGCCGCCGAAGCTTAAGTATCCACCACCAGCCGCAGTCGCCGCACTATCCACCGTGACCGGGCCTGACCCCAGAGAGGCGGCGAAGTTCGCATTGCTCAGGCTGTTCATATTCGCGATATTCACCTCAGATCCCGCGCTAACTGTGGTTCCGACAGTGTTGGTGTTCGTCCCGCTAAGCGAAAGTACCATTCCCGGCGCGCCGGTGAGATTCAAGCCTTGTTGGAATGTGGTATTGGCGGAAAGTGTGAAGGACTGGTTGGCCACCACGGAAGGACCCGTGAGCGTCAGGCCGTAACTTCCGCTGCCGGCAATGGTGTAGTGGGAACCAGCATAGGTGGCATTCGAAACCAAACCACCGGCGGTGATGTTGCTTCCCAATTTTACCGTGCCGGCATCATTGGCGGCACCGGAGCCGGAGACATAGCTGCCAAAGGAAGCGATGTCTCCGCTGTCCGAGGTGTTGTTCCAGACAGCATCCGTCGTTCCGTTGGACCAGTTGGCATAGGCACCCGAGCCAGCGCTCCATGTCCCGGCACCATCGACCGGTGCGGTGGGATTACTGGCACTGCTGTCCCAAGTAAGAGTTGTTGGGGTTGTTGCGGCCATGGCCGCGCCGGATGCGGTGAACATCGCTCCCACCGCCAGAGCCACCAGAGTTTTTTGCATGTTCGTAGTCATAAACTACTCCTCCAAAAAAAATGAATTACTTTATTCTCTTCTCCCCGCCAACCGCAATAGTTGACAAAAATGGAGTTGAGAACACTACAAAACAAACTCGCTGCGGCGAGTTAAACCATATCATCTCCCGCGCGTTACACCGCGCGATCCCGGCTGTCGAAAACGCTGAAAGCGCCTGTAGTAAAAGCCGGGGCGGCCAGTCC
>JAJZKY010000793.1 GCA_021803885.1 Planctomycetota bacterium | reverse complement strand
ATGGGGAGCACGACCTCACCGAGAACATCATCCATCTCGTCCTGGCCCGGACACCCGGGGCTCCTCCCGGAACGCGCGGGCTCACGCTGTTCATCGTCCCACGTTATTGCGGTGTGCCACCCGAGAGCTCCCGCCCCAATGCCGTCCGGGCATTGTCGATCGAACACAAGATGGGCATCCATGCCTCGCCGACCTGTGTCCTGGCCTACGGCGAGCCGGCGGGAGCCCATGCCGAGCAGTTGGGTGGCCTCCATCAGGGCATGGAGCACATGTTTATCATGATGAACCGGGCGCGCCTCTCCGTCGGTCAGCAGGGCGTCGGGATCGCCGAGCAGGCCTTTCAGGCTGCCCGGGATTTTGCACGCAACCGGATACAGGGCCGGGACCTCAAAACCGGCGAGGATCGGGTCGCCATCATCAAACATCCCGACGTGCGGCGGATGCTGCTCACCATGGCGGCCCAGACGGAAGCGGCCCGGGCGCTCACACTCTGGGCCTTTTACCTCGCCGACCTCGCGCGCCACACCGAATCGGAGTCCGAGCGGTCCGCAACCGGTGCCCAGGTGGCGTTCCTCACCCCCATCGTCAAGGGTTTCGCCACGGAAATGGCACAGGAAGTCACTTCGCTCGCGATCCAGGTCCATGGCGGGATGGGCTATGTTGAGGAAACCGGGGTGGCCCAGCTCTACCGCGATGCTCGGATCCTCACCATCTATGAAGGCACCACGGGTATCCAGGCGATGGATCTCCTCGGACGCAAGCTGATCCGTGACCGGGGTCGGGCTTGGGGGCTCATCCACGCAGAGTTGCAAAGGAGCCTCGGTAGCCCGGAACTCGGTGTGGCCGCGCACCTCGTGGAACCACTCCGCAAACGGGTCGAGTTGCTCAATGAGGTGGTGGAACACCTCCTCGGCGAGTTCCCGCGCGATCCCAACCATTCGGGCGGGGCCGCCTTTCCGCTGCTCATGTTGTCGGGGACGGTACTCGGCGGCTGGCTGCTCGCGCAATCCGCCGCAGCGGCCATGCGTGCCCCGACCGGGAGTGATCGCCAGCCGTTCCTGACGAGAAAAATCCGGATCGCGGAGTTTTATCTGGCACAGCTCCTGCCCCGTGCCGAGGCCTATGCGGCGGCCGCGAGAGCTCCCGGTGCGTCGATCATGGCCCTCGAGGATTCCGAGCTCTGAAACGTCGGACCCTCGGGACGGACGTGCCGTTGCGAGACCCAGAACGGGCCGGTGAGCCGGGATCCTCGGAGGATTTGCGTGAGATCAAGGTCGACCCGGTCAGGTCGGCTATAATTACCCGAGTCTGACAACCCCTGGGTCTCCCCAGGTGGGACTCGCCCTTGAAGTTTCTGGCCTATGCCATCAAGATGCCGGGGTGCGTTGACGACTCTGGGCACCGGTGACCATGCCTTCCGGGCTTGCCGTCCGTGCACTGGAGCTACGTCGGGGGCGCCATTTGCTGGCCCGCTCGCTCTCCTTTGAACTCCCGCCCGGTGGGCTTGTGGAGCTGACCGGCCCCAATGGCTCTGGCAAAAGCACGTTGCTGAGAGTCCTTTGCGGGTTGGGACGCCTCGAAGCAGGCGAACTCTTGTGGGACGACTCCCGCTTCGACCGGGCGAGTGACGAGCACCGCTCGCGCACGCATTATCTCGCGCACAGTGATGGGCTCAAGGGGGCGCTCAGCGGCGAGGAAAACCTTGAGCTCTTTGCGGCGCTGCGCCAGTTCCGGGATCGCCAAAGGGAAATTCAGGAAGGACTCGGGTATTACGAGATGGATGCCCTGAAAGCCGTGCCCTGTGTCAAGCTCTCCCAGGGGCAGAAACGCCGGATCGCGCTGAGTCGCCTCTGGGCCTTCCCGGCGCGACTCTGGCTTCTGGATGAGCCGACCACATCGCTCGACCGCTCCGGGATCGAACGGTTCGCCGATCACCTCTCGGCGCATCTTGCGGATGGCGGCATGGCGATTGTCGCAACGCACCAGCGCCTGCCGGCACGTCTCAAACCGACCTTCCAGATCGCACTCGGGACCGTGGCATGAATCCGTGGATCCGGTTTTTCCGCTCCGAGCTCGGCCTTTCCTGGCGCGAGCGTCGCCGCGTGCTCTTGCCGCTCGTTTTCTTTGTGGTGGTGGCGGCATTGTTCCCGCTCGCCATGACTCCCCGTCCCGCCACGCTGCGATTGATCGCCCCCGGGGTGATCTGGGTGGACGTGATGCTCGCGACTTTTCTCGGGCTCGAGTCGCTGTTCCGCCAGGATTATGAGGAGGGCGTCCTGGAACAATGGATCCTGAGCCCATCCTCGCTGGAACTTCGCGTCTTTTTGAAAGTCATCTCATTCTGGACGGTGACGTCGCTTCCCCTGATCATCATGAGTCCGATCCTGGTCCTCTGGCTGTCGTTCCCGGTGCGTGCCCTCGCAGTCCTGCTGGTCGGCCTGCTACTCGGAACTGTCGCCTTGAGTTTCCTCGGTGCGTTGGGTGCGGCGCTCACGGTGAGCCTGCGCGAGTCCGGCATGCTGGTCGCGATCCTCCTGCTTCCGGTCGCGACTCCTATCCTCATTTTTGGTGCGCACAGCGCCTTGCTGGCCGCGGCCCGGGAGAATCCGCGGCCGGCGCTGTACCTGCTGGCCACGCTTTTTTTCCTGACTGTGGGTCTGGTCCCCAAGGCCATCTCCACGGCACTCAAAGTGAGCTACGAGGCCTGAACCATGACCGCCATCCGCCTGTTTTTCCACCGCCTGGCTTCGCCGCCGCATTTCTATGAGCTGTCCAAACCCTGGGGCCGGGCGTTTGCCTGGATCGCGCTCGTTCTGATCCTCGTGGGACTCTATGGCGGACTCTGGCTTGCACCGCGCGATTTCCAGCAGGGGAACGGCTATCGCATCATGTACGTCCATGTGCCGAGTGCCTGGATGTCCCTTTTTGTGTTTATGGTCATGGCGGCGAGTGCCTTTGTCGGTCTCGTCTGGCGC
>JAJZKY010000792.1 GCA_021803885.1 Planctomycetota bacterium | reverse complement strand
GGTAGTCGGCGGATGGAATACAAACACCGTAAACCTGGGCGCGAAGCTTGTGGAGCATGCCAGCGCTGCTGCTGAGTGAAGGGAAGGCGACCACTTCTATAATTGAAGAGGAATGCATCGGAGCCCATGCTTAGGGAGAAAAACCTTGAATATATTGAAGCGCATCTTACTGCTGCTGGTTGGCTGTTGTTGCATGCTCGCCATATCTCTGATGGCCCAGGTGGTTCGAGTAGATATTACGCCCGCACATGCCACGAACCACTTTGTTCCCAAGCAGACGCTCGGAGCCGGTATTGACCGCATTCAAACTGTAGCCATTGATAAGTTGATGAATAAGACAATTCTGGATCGAGTGTTTACTGCTGGCTGGCAGCCTGTAACCTATCGCCAGAATACGGAGCTTGCCATCGAGGCATGGCACTGGAATCCGGAAGGCACATGGAGTGACCCCAACAATAAACAAGGTTATTTCACTGGATCGGCGCAGCCGACCGGGTTCATTCGACATTCATTTGGATACGCATTGCCGCATCGCGGAATCACTCGTGACGGAGGTTCGGTCACAGGCTATTCTCGATTGACAGATGGCGATACTTCAACGTACTGGAAGAGCAATCCTTATCTCTCCAGTCGATACACCGGCGAGGATGATTCACGCCATCCCCAATGGGTGATGATGGACCTGAGCAGTGTGCAACTTCTCGACAGCATTAAGATTGCGTGGGCGAATCCGTACGCGACTCAATATACAGTCCAATATTGGACTGGCACTATCCCATATGACAGCCCGCTCGACTTTCCAACGAATGGAGTCTGGCAGACATTTCCAGACGGCGTCATCAGCTCGGGAAAGGGCGGAGTTGAAACTGTTCATCTTTCCAGCCAGTTGATACCCGCGCGGTATGTCCGTATTGTGATGACGCATTCGTCCAATACATGCGATACGCATGGTTCGTCCGACCCTCGGAACTGCGTTGGATATGCTATCGACGAGCTCTATGCGGGGACAACTAGCGCCGACGGCCAATTCCACGATCTGGTTCGTCACACCGCCGATCAGGAACAGACGGTGACAGAGGCTTCCTCTGTCGATTCCTGGCACACCGCAAAAGATTTATTGACCGCCAAAGAATCTCAGATGGGATTCGATCTTTTCTACACCAGCGGAGTCACCCAGGGACTTCCAGCTATTGTTCCCATCGCGCTGATTTACGACAACCCAGAGAACGCGGCCTCCGAGATCAAATACCTGGAGGCGCGTCACTATCCCATCTCCTACGTCGAAATGGGGGAAGAGGCGGATGGTCAGTACATCGCGCCGGAGGATGTGGCAGCCTTGTATATTCAGTTTGCGATCGCGATTCACCGCGTCGATCCAAATGTAAAACTAGGTGGTCCGTCCTTTGAAGGTGTCAATCGCGACATCCTGTATTGGCCCACTGCGGACGGAAAGGCTTCGTGGCTCGGACGATTTCTGGATTACTTGCGGCAACACGGGCATTTGCAGGACCTGGCATTCTTTTCCTTTGAGCATTATCCACTGGGCCCTTGCGAAATCGCATGGAGCAGCTTGTATGACGAGCCGCAGTTGGTCGCCAATATTATGCAGACGTGGCGCAATGACGGTTTGCCCGCGAATGTTCCCATGTTAATCACGGAGTCGAATCTTTCCTCCGCTGCGTCTGAGACATACATGGATATCTTCGGCGGTATTTGGTTGGCCGACTATGTTGGTTCTTTTTTGAATGCCGGCGGAAAGGGACTGTATTACTTCCACTATCTGCCGTTGCAAATGGAAAACGGTTGCAACAATTCTCCCGGAACGTTTGGAATGTTTACCGTGAATGCGGATTATCAAATCCAGCAGCCGTTGTCGCAATACTTCGCCAGCCGCATGATCAATTACGAATGGCTCCAACATGATGGCGGCATGCATGCCGTCTATCCCGCTGCGGGAACGTACGACGATGGCGCGCACCACACGCTGGTCACAGCGTATTCAGTGTTGCGCCCGGATCGCGAATGGTCGGTCATGTTAGTGAATCGCGATCAAGAGCAAGCGCATAAGGTGCAGGTAGTTTTTAACAATTTGCAAATCAAAACATCTAGCTATCTTTCTGGCGACGTCCACGTTTCCACCTTCGGAAGCGAGCAGTATAAGTGGCATCCAGCGTTCAGACATGCGGATACATCCCACATTCCAGAAACTCTGGATAAGATTCCTCTTTTATATACCGATGGTTACGCGGACCCGGATGGTCCAATCAAAGAAGCGACGGTACCAGGCGATAAGGCAACAGAGTACGAAATTCCGCCAGCTTCGATCGTCGTATTGCGAGGTAATCTAACCCAACTTCCGCAGTCTGAATAGTAAGTATTGTTTCAATGTTGATATGTCGAAGTCTTCACTAAGCCGGGCAACCCTGACGATCTGCGCAATACAGATCCTGCCGGTCTGAATTGCTCAAGTGGGCGGCAAACATGGTCGATCTCTTCGCCAGACGCCACTTGTGCTGCGGTCTTTCTAAGGTCTAAAGTGAATTATGGAGCAAGTTAGCGTGAAAAGTGCAAAGTCGCCGAGATCGAGCACGATGAGTTCAACGTTGCGTTGTTTTCATGTGCTTGAACTACTTGCTGAGGGGCCCTTTGAACTACTGAGTCGGCCCATAATGGTTAAACTTTCTATAGTTTGATTCGTCTAACTGACTATGGAGCGAGTGGACGGGCGGAAGCTATCGATTGCGGCATTGAATGAGCGGCGGCGGCGGGCAAGTGGCTCAATGAGACCTATCCGAAGATCGCCAAGCGCGCCAAACAAGAGGGAGCGGAGATCCACTGGGGCGATGAAACCGGGCTGCGATCCGACGATGTGCGCGAGCGCGGTTACGCGCCCAGGGGTGAGACGCCGGTGTTGCGCGTCCACCGCAATCGCTCCAGCCTGAGCGTGATTGCGACGGCGACCAACAAGGGGCAGA
>JAJZKY010000791.1 GCA_021803885.1 Planctomycetota bacterium | reverse complement strand
AGTTGCGAATACAATTCGCATTCGATCTTTAAGGACTTTCTTTTTTGAGGCCGCATGCGGCCCGATTGCCAGGACCGGAACTTCCACACGATGGAAGATGGATTCGGCAACGGACCCAAGGATGTGAAGATGAGACTTTTCTTTCCCCTGAGAGCCGGTCACTAGCCGATCCGCTTTCCAGTCGACAGCAATTTTCATGATCTCCGTTACCACATTCCCTGAGGAAAGATACGAAGAGCATCGTAAGGCAGAAGCTGTAGCCGTTGCGACAGCTTTTTCCAGCTTGGCCTTCGCGTTCTTTTGTGTCCAATCGGACTCGTAAGAGACCTTTAGATCTGGCCAAATCAGAGAGGCCTTTGGGTCCGGCAATATATGCACGATTCTCAGTTCCGCTTTGTACGCCAATGCCTGCTGGATCGCGACTGGAAGAATGAATCCTAAATCCACAAGGTTGGTTGCCAGGAGAATACGGCGTGGGCATGCCCATTTCTGAAGCTGTCGAGTGGACATAGGCGCTCCTCAATATCGAGCAGTGTCTACCAGAAAGGGTCTACTGAATGTGTTGGCCCACACGGGTCTGTGTGATAGATGTCACCGCCAACCGTCTAAAAGCCTACTTGCGAATAAATCTGCAATTGTATTGGTGGCGTAGTGAATAGAATTTTATCGCAGGCGAAACACCGGCTCCCACCTACAGCAGCAACTCCAGCGCGTCTTTGCGGAGTATGGTCATCGATGTTCCTTTAATCGCAATGATTTCTTTGCGCTTCAATTCATTCAGCACTCTGGTGACGGACTCGCGTGTGGTCCCCAGCATGTTAGCGAGGTTCTCATGCGTGTACGGCATGGTAAAACTCGGCTTTGGACCATTCTGCCCAGCCGCCATTTCAAGAAACAATCTGGCAACTCGTCCAGAGATTGAACCAGAGAGGGCCAGTCGGACCGCGTTACTCAGTAAATCGAGATATTTTTTGTTGAGCATCTTTGCGGCCCCCATACTGCCTTCGATATGGTGCTCGATAAAATGAAGGAAGTCCTGGCGTTGGAAGGATTTTACCTGCACAGGATCGAGTGCCTGCGCGGTGGTCGAGTAGGGGGTGCCTGAAATCGCGGCGCTTAAGCCCAGCACATCTCCGGGCTTTGCAATACGCACCAGAAGCGTCTTTCCATCTTTCGAGGAGGTGGTCAGCTTTACGTGTCCGCCGCACAAAATGTACACGCTACGCGCGGGTTGCGCCTCAAAAAAAAGAGTGCTGCCCGGTGGAACAGTCATGTGCATCCCCAGCACGTCGAACTCAACCAGCGCCTGCGGAGACAAATTGCAGAACCAATCGGCGTGTCGATTCTTGCAGGTGATGCAGCTTTCCGTTTGCATCGTGTTGGAACACGGCTTGGCCATGCAATACCTCTACAAATCAACGCAATCCAATTGTATCAATGGGATGAGAACGTCAGAGCTGTAATCAGACATCCGCATTAGTTTCTGTTGGTCAGTGGATCTCCTCGTTGCCGAACGCAAATATTCTCTCGATATTTTATGTGAGAGAGTCCGTCAATGAGGCTTTGCAATTTCCCTACTGCCAATCGCGGAGTAGGTAACGTAAAAGAAGTAAGGCCGATCTCGCCGTGAGCATTGAGTCGCGCAAGCGACAGGTGACACTACAGCAATCCACGTTATGGCCCAATGCCGTGAGAACTAGGTCTCTGATCGCGTGATTTTGTGCGTGGCGGTTGAGTGCCGCGGTATCCCACCCTAGGCGCAAAGACAAAGACGCGCCGAGGGTGGGGCACCCAATTTTGATACAACAACAAACGGTCAGAGACCTAGATCGGCAGCGAGCGACGCTTCCTCCACTTGGCTACTGTCTTCGGGTTGATGCCATGACGACGGGCCAAAGCCCTCAAGCTCTCTTGACTATGTTGTATCGCTCGACGGACCGCCTCTGTCGTTGTGGCGCCCCGGTGTAAAACCTGCCCATAGTGCCTCCTTGTCCCGATGGGAAAAGTATGCACCATCAATTGCCGGGACTATACACTTAGCCGCCGGCGATGGCCCCCAGGATGATCAGCGGCTCCGCGCCGGACACGACCGTGTCAGGCAATGGAGCGTCCGGCGGTTGATGGGACAGGTCCTCTTCGCAGGCAAAGAAGCGCAGGAACGGTCGCCGCTCCTGCGTGACCTGGTCGCGGATGGTCCCGCGCAGCATTGGATAGCGGGCCTCGAGCGCGTCGAGCACCGAGCGCTGCGTGGCCCGATTCTCCACTTCCAGCGCAACCTCACTGCCAACCTTAGCGAGCGTCCGCAGATGCGGCGGCAGTATCACACGGACCACGTTCCGGGGCATGGATTCGCTCATGGCAGCGTCTGGACCTCGACCGACAGCACCGCCGGAAGATCGCGGACGATGGGCGACCAGTTGTCTCCGGCATCCGCCGACGCATACACCTGTCCGCCGGTGGTGCCGAAATATATGCCGCATTTGTCGAGCGAGTCTACCGCCATCGCATCGCGCAATACGTTCACATAGCAGTCGCGTTGCGGCAGACCTTTGGTGAGCGCCTCCCACTCGTTTCCGCCGGTCCGGCTGCGGTAGACGCGCAGTTTGCCATCGGGCGGATAATGTTCGGAATCGCTCTTGATCGGGACCACGTAGACGGTCTCCGGCTCGTGCGCGTGAATGTCGATGGCGAACCCAAAGTCGGTCGGCAGGTTCCCGCTGATCTCCTGCCAGGAATCGCCAGCATTGTCGCTGCGCATGACGTCCCAGTGCTTCTGCATGAACAGCACGCCGGGCCGCGACGAGTGCATCGCAATGTGATGCACGCAGTGGCCGACCTCCGCGGTGGGATCGGGGATGTACTGCGAATGCAGCCCCTGGTTGATCGGCTTCCACGTCTTGCCGCCGTCGTCGGTGCGAAATGCGCCCGCCGCAGAGATGGCGATGTATATGCGGCCAGGATCGCTCGGATCGAGGAT